>JAGVNQ010000345.1 GCA_020053195.1 Sideroxydans sp. | reverse complement strand
GCCCGCCGTCGCGGCGCGCATCTGGTTGAAGCTGAGGATGTCGATGCGGCATTGAGCGCGCGCATCCAGCGCCATGATTACCCCGAGCAGCGCTTGCAGGAAGCTTTCGCCGAGGGCGACTTACTGATTGATGTGCATGGCGAAAAAGTCGGGCAGCTCAATGGTTTGACGCAGATGGACATGGGTGATTTCCGTTTCGGTTTTCCGGTGCATGTCACCGCGCGCACTTTTGCCGGTGAAGACGGCCTAGTCAACATTGAGCGCGAAGTGGAAATGTCGGGGCCAATTCACGACAAAGGCGTGTTCATTCTGCACAACTATTTGTCCGGTTTATTCATCCACAACACGCCGCTGGCGTTCAACGCATCGATTGTGTTCGAGCAGGAATATCACGGCGTGGAAGGCGACTCGGCATCCTGCGCCGAACTGTATGCGCTGATTTCATCGCTGTCCGGCGTGCCGCTGAAACAAGGCATCGCGGTGACCGGCGCGGTCAATCAGCACGGCATCGTGTTGCCGGTGGGCGGACTCAACGAAAAGATCGAAGGATATTTCCAAGTCTGCGTACAAGCGGGACTGGACGGCAGCCACGGCGTGCTGATCCCGCAGCGCAATCGCCGTCATTTGATGCTGGCGCGTAATGTGGTCGAAGCGGTGGCGCGGGGCTTATTTCATGTTTACACGGCAGAGCAAGTGAGCGAAGGAGTCGAGTTGCTCACCGGGTTGCCTTTCGGCGAGGCCGACGATGCGGGCAATTATCCGCACGACAGCGTGCTGGGACAGGCGCAGAAAACCTTGCTGGCTTATCGTCGCGCCTGTCAGTTAAACGAACACCCCAAGAGCGGGGCGTGGCATTTGCGGTAAATCAAAAGTTCCCCCCCCATGCAGGGGGAGGGTTAGGGTGGGGGTAGAAACGTTGTTGTTGCACTACTCTACCCCCATCCCAACCTTCCCCCTGCAAGGGGGAAGGAGCAGGTTTGGTTAGGGTTTAATCTGTGAAAATCTGAGTAATCTGCGGGCAAACGTTTTTGATTACTGATTCATCTTGATAAATCCCGCCGTAACAAGATCCATGGTGTTGATGTGGTTGACCAGCCATTCACCCACGGGTTTTTCCAGCCATTCGCGCAGGGCGGCGGCATCCCGTTCGGTGCGCCATTTTTCCATGTGGTCGGCCATGTCGGCCAGCACGGTCAGGTGTTCGCTCCGATGGACGGGGTAGGGCGGGAACGCGACTTCTTTCATCATGCGTTCTTCTTCGGCGAAGTGGCGGCGGGTGTGTTCGTGTAACTCGTCCAGCGCGGTATCCACTTTTTCGGCAGGGGCTTGCGCTTCCAGCAACTCCAGCAGCTTGCCGCGCAAGGCAACAAATTCGGCGTGGTCGCGGTTCATGAAATCCAGTACGACTTGCGGGTATTCCAACATGCTTATTCCTTGGGTGCGATGGGTGTGCGCAGTATCTCACGGTATAATCCGCGCCCTATGAAAATTCTACGCGGTCTTTATTCTCCCGACACTCGGGCTGTTGCGCTCACCATCGGCAATTTCGATGGCGTGCATCTCGGGCATCAGGCTTTGCTCAACGAATTGCGTGCGGAAGCGAAAACGCGCGGATTACAAACGGCGGTGGTGATTTTCGAGCCGCATCCGCGCGAGTTTTTTTCGCCGCAACAAGCCCCGGCGCGGCTCACCAGTCTGCGCGAAAAACTGGAACTGTTTCGCACCATGGGTGTGGATCGCGTGCATGTGTGCCGCTTCAACGCGTTGTTTGCGCAGAAGACGGCGGCGGATTTTATCCACGCTTTGCACGCCCAGTTACACGCGAAATATGTGCTGATCGGCGACGACTTCCGTTTCGGCAGCGGGCGCAGCGGCGATTTCGCGCTGATGCAAAAGATCGGCGAGCAACACGGTTTTGCCGTGCGTTCCATGCACAGCGTGTTGCACGGCGGCGTGCGCGTTTCCAGCACGGCGATCCGCGCGGTGCTGGCCGAAGGGCAGATGCGCACGGCGCGCGAATATCTGGGGCGGCCTTACAGCATCAGCGGGCGCGTGGTGCATGGCGATGCCACCGGGCGACGGCTGGGCTATCCCACGGCCAACGTGCAGATGAAACATAACCTGCCGCCGCTCAAAGGCGTTTACGTGGTGCTGGCGCATGCCGAAGGCTTGGGCGTGTTGCAGGGCGTGGCCAGTTTGGGCATTCGCCCGACGCTGAAACACGATGCCAAATATGTGCTGGAAGTTCACTTGTTCGAGTTTGATCAGCAGATTTACGGCAAACATTTGCGCGTGGAGTTTTTGCAAAAATTGCGCGACGAAATGAAATTTAACGGGCTGGAAGAACTGACGCGGCAGATCGCGTTGGATGTTGAAAATGCGCAGAAATGGTTTATTGAGCATGAGTAAAAAATGCCGTCATTCCCGTCCAATCCCTCCCCCTTCAAGGGGGAGGTTAGGTGGGGGATGGGGTGTAATTCAGTGAAATTTAACCCCATCCCCACCCCAACCCTCCCCTTGAAGGGGAGGCTGGCTTTGGTGAGCTCAAGTTAGCTCATACGGCTTTCGCCGGAATGACGGGTTTGGAAATTTTTGATGAGTAATTTTGTTTCGAGAAAAACATGGCTGAAGACAAAAAGAAATACCCGCTGAATCTCCCCGATACCAGCTTCCCCATGCGCGGCGACCTCGCCAAGCGCGAGCCGCTGATGCTGGCGCAATGGCAGGCGCAACAGCGCTACGGGCGCATTCGCGCCGCAGCAAAAGGGCGCAAGCAATTCATCCTGCATGACGGCCCACCCTACGCCAATGGCGACATCCACATCGGCCACGCGGTGAACAAGGTGTTGAAGGACATCATCATCAAAAGCAAAACACTTTCCGGTTTCGATGCGCCTTACGTGCCGGGCTGGGATTGCCACGGTTTGCCTATCGAATTGCAGGTGGAAAAGAAACACGGCAAAGCGATTCCCGCTTCGCAATTCCGCGAACTGTGCCGCGCTTACGCCAAGGAACAAGTCGAGCGTCAGAAGAAAGATTTCATCCGCCTCGGCGTACTGGGCGATTGGGACAGACCTTATCTGACCATGGATTTTCAAGTCGAGGCCGACATCATTCGCGCGCTGGGCAAGATCAACGAACGCGGCTATTTGTATCAGGGGCGCAAGCCGGTGAACTGGTGTCTGGATTGCCAATCGGCCTTGGCCGAAGCGGAAGTGGAATACGAAGACAAAGTTTCGACGGCGATTGATGTGAAGTTTGAAGTGATAGACCGGGAGAATTTCTGGGATAAAGTCGCAGGCAGAACGCTGGTACGCCAAGGCCGTATTCCAATGGATGATGCTCGGGACTATGCGAAGCCAATTTATTTTGTAATTTGGACTACTACTCCTTGGACATTACCTGCTAACCAAGCTGTTAGTTTGAATCCGCATTTTCAATATGACGTGGTTGAGACGGCTGAGCAATATATTGTGCTTGCTAGCGAGTTGCGTGTTGCCGCCTTAACAAGGTACGGGATAGACCTGTTAGCCGATGATCGAATCCATAATGCTGGAGGCTGCTTAGGTGGAAATTTGGAGCACGTCTTACTTCAGCATCCATTTTATGACCGAAAAGTGCCTGTGATTCTGGGTGAGCATGTAACCGCTGAGGCGGGTACAGGTGCTGTGCATACCGCACCTGCGCACGGTGTGGACGACTACGTAGTCGGTCAGCGCTACAACCTGCCGAACGAGAATCCGGTGGGGGATGATGGCAAATTTATCTCCACCACGCCCGCAGTCGGCGGCACGCCGCTGGCCGGTGTGTTCGTGTGGAAAGCCAACGACATCGTGTTGCAAGCGATGGAAGCGAGCGGACACTTGCTGTGTCAGAAAAAAGTGGAACACAGTTATCCGCATTGCTGGCGGCACAAGACCCCGATCATCTTCCGTTCTACGCCGCAGTGGTTTATCGGCATGGACAGCGTTGCTTATCCGGTGGATGCGGAGGTGGAGAAACTCGTGCGTGAGGGACGTTCTCGGAATATTCATGACGGACTTCGCCTGCGCGATCACGCCAATCAGGCAGTTGATGCAACGCAATTCTTCCCGTCCTGGGGACGTGCGCGCCTCGAAGCGATGATTAAGAATCGCCCCGACTGGTGCGTGTCGCGCCAACGTAATTGGGGCGTGCCGATGCCGTTCTTTGTGCATAAAGAAACCATGGCTTTGCATCCGCGCACGCCGGAGTTGCTGGAGCAAGTCGCCAAGCTGGTGGAACAGTCCGGCATCGAGGCGTGGTTCTCGTTGAACAGCGTGGATTTGCTGGGCGAAGACGCGGCGCATTACCGCAAACTTTCTGACACGCTGGATGTGTGGTTCGATTCCGGCGCAACGCATTACTCGGTGCTGGCGAAACGCGAAGGGCTGCGTTCGCCCGCCGATTTGTATCTGGAAGGTTCCGACCAACATCGCGGCTGGTTCCAGTCTTCATTGCTGACCGGCTGCGCCATCAACGGGCGCGCGCCTTACGACGCGCTGCTGACGCACGGTTTTGTGGTGGACGGGCACGGCCACAAGATGTCCAAATCCAAAGGCAATGTGATTGCGCCGCAGAAAATTCTGGACACGCTGGGCGCGGATATTCTGCGGCTATGGGCGGCTTCCACCGATTACTCCGGCGAGCTGACCATCTCTGATGAAATTCTGAAACGCGTGGTGGAAAGCTATCGCCGCATCCGCAACACGCTGCGTTTTTTGCTGGCGAACATCGCCGACTTAGATGTGCAGCGCGATGCTGTCCCGGTCGAGCAATGGCTGGAAATAGACCGTTACGCGCTGGCGTTGTCGCAGAAATTGCAAGACGAAGTGTGCGGCGATTACGAGCGTTATGAATTCCATTTCGGCGTGCAGAAATTACTCGCGTTCTGCTCGGAAGATTTGGGCGGTTTCTATCTGGATATTCTGAAAGACCGCCTGTACACCGCCGGTGAAAATTCCACGGCGCGCCGCTCGGCGCAGAACGCGCTGTATCACATCACCCAGTCGCTGGCGCGTTTGATCGCACCGATCTTGAGCTTCACCGGCGAAGAAGTGTGGGCGGTGTTGAATGGCAAGGATGATGTGAGCGTGTTCGAGCAACTCTGGTATCCATTGCCGGATTCGGGCTTGGATGGCGCGGCGGTGAGCGCGTGGGGCGACATCCGCGCTGTGCGCGAACAGGTGAACAAAAAACTGGAAGAGCAGCGCGCCGCCAGCGCCATCGGTTCCGCCTTGCAGGCGGAAGTGGAGGTGTATGCGCCGAAAGAAACTTACGAATTGCTGGCGCGATTGGGCGACGATCTGCGGCTGGTGTTCATCACCTCGCGTGCCAAAGTGTTTTTGCGCGAAGGCGAGTTGGAAATCAAAGTCACGCCGAGCGCACACGCCAAATGCGAGCGTTGCTGGCATTACCGCGAGGATGTGGGCAGCGATGTTGCGCATCCGACGCTGTGCGGGCGTTGCGTGAGCAATTTGTTCGGCGCGGGCGAGGCTAGAAAGTATGCGTAATCAAGCGAACTGTTCCCCTCGCCCGCTAGCGGGAGAGGGGCTAGGGGAGAGGGCGGCTGCTATATGAACACCCTCTCCCCCGCCCCCTCTCCCGCCAGCGGGAGAGGGGAGTTAACTCGGTGGTTAGCCATCGCGGCCATCGTCATCATCCTCGACCAGTTGAGCAAAGCGGCGATCACCAGCCATTTTGCTTTGCACGAAAGCCTCGCCGTCACGTCTTTCTTCAATCTGGTGCTGGCGCACAACACCGGCGCGGCATTCAGTTTTCTGAGCGACGCGGGCGGTATGCAGCGCTGGTTGTTCAGCATCATCGCGGTGGTCGCTTCGGTGTGGATCGTCTGGCTGTTGCGCAAGCATCAATCGGAAAAACTGTTCAGCTTTGCGCTGGCGTGTATTCTCGGCGGCGCGCTGGGTAATCTGATCGACCGCATCGCTTACGGCTACGTGGTGGACTTTCTGGATTTTTACTGGGGTAGCTATCACTTCGCCGCGTTTAACGTGGCCGACTCGGCCATTACCTGCGGTGCGGGCTTGCTGATTCTGGAAAGTTTTCAGAAGAAAAACTAGTTTTTTCAAGCACGACCACGTGGAGAAGCGCATGGATAGGGAATCTACAACGATTGAATGATGTAGATGACCTATTCATGCGCTTCTCCGAGGGATGGCACTTTAAAATCCTAAAAAACTTTATTAGCCACAGAGAACACAGAGATCACAGAGGTGAAACAAACGGTTATCACGATTTTGTGCCCCACCTTTTGAGAGAACCAGCAAATCATGGAACAACCTTTTCTTTCTCTGTGTTCTCTGTGAACTCTGTGGCTTGAATTAAGGTCTTTGGGGTTATGTTTTTTTTCCGTCCCAACAACTAGAAAGGAAGCCGAATGGAACTGTTACTCGCTAACCCGCGCGGATTCTGCGCCGGCGTGGATAGAGCCATCGCGATTGTCGAGCGTGCGCTGGCGTTGCACGGCGCGCCCATCTATGTGCGGCACGAGGTGGTACACAACAAATTCGTGGTGGAAAGTTTGAAAGCCAAGGGCGCGGTGTTCATAGAAGATCTGTCCGATGTGCCGCCCGGCAGCTTCCTCATCTTCAGCGCGCACGGCGTGCCGCAATCGGTAAGGCGAGAAGCCGAAGCGCGCAATCTCACCATCTTCGACGCGACCTGCCCGCTGGTGACCAAAGTGCATATTCAGGTTTCGCGCATGCGCGCGCAGGGCAAGGAAATCATCATGATCGGTCACAAAGGCCACCCCGAAGTGGAAGGCACGATGGGGCAGAGCGAGGGCGGCATGTATCTGGTGGAGTCGCCCGCCGATGTGCAGAAGTTGCAGGTGCAGGACGAACAGAATTTAACCTATGTGACACAGACCACGCTCTCGGTGGACGATGCCGCCGCTATTATTGCCGCGCTCAAAGCGCGCTTTCCGCTGATTGTTGGTCCGAAAAAAGACGATATTTGTTACGCCACGCAAAACCGGCAAGATGCCGTGAAGCTGCTCGCGCAGCAATGTGATCTGGTGATCGTGGTTGGCTCGCCCAACAGCTCCAACTCCAACCGCCTGCGCGAAGTGGCGCGCAACCTCAACGTGCCCGCCTACCTCATCGACAACGCCAGCGAACTCAAACTGGAATGGCTGCAAAACAAACCGCGAGTCGGCATCACCGCCGGAGCCTCCGCCCCGGAAGTGTTGGTGCAGGAAGTGGTATCGCGCTTGAAAGAGATAGGCGCGGTCAGCGTGCACGAAGCGGACGGGATTAAGGAGAATGTGGTGTTTCCGTTGCCGAAAACTTTAAGTGGCGACACCATCAATAAAACATGAAAAATTAATTAGTTATTACAGGGGGAATATTCTGGATAAATTCAAAACAAAAGCGGCCCGAAGGCCGCTTTTGCTTGTGCTTGAAACAATCCTATTCTGGGATCAATTCGCGCCAGATTACGCGTCTGCCTGTGAAGCCGGAGCCGCTGCCTCTCGAAAAGTCCGGTTGATTGCCTTTCGGTTTTTCCGGTGTCGGATTTGTCGATGTTACGATTTCGACTAATGGATCACCATGAATATAGATAACGTTAACACCGACGATGGTCGAGTCTGACTTTACCCCAACGATATCGCCCACCGAATAGGTGCCGCAGTTCTCGTAATCAAAATAATTGAGCCAACCATATCCGCCCGGCGAGCAAGGCGTATTTTCTGGAACGATAGTGGGCGCAAGCAAAATTCCCTTTACCAGACTGCTGTCGATATTGGCCCTTTCGCCGACATCCGGATAATCGGCATAACAGCCGCGTTTGGTGGAGTAATCAACCGGATTGGCAGTGCTCGTGCGTGAGGCAGAGCTGCCGCTGTTGGTCAAGGTTTGTTTCACCAGAGTAGTGCGCGGATTTACCAGAGTGGTGCTTTCATCATCATCCCGGATGGAATACAAGGATTGAACCTGGGTGGTGCTCAGGTCTGCCTTTTCCAGATACTTTCCCGTGCTGATAAATATCTGACGTTTGCTACCGATTTTTGCCAGAATCGGCGTGGTGGTAATGGGCTGCGGGCTGCTTGCACCGGTATCCGCGTACAGAGTGGCGAACTTCAATACATCGCCTTTTCCAACGGTTGCAGTAACATCGCTGTTGACATCGAAACGCCATAAATTACCCAGCAAATCGCCGCCATAGACAAAGCCGATTTTGTTTCCGGCCGGTTCTTCATTGTAGCCGTCAATTTTGGCCAGACCGCTCGGTGTGGTGGTATCGCCAACGCCGGTAGCGATTTTGCTGACAATGGCTCCGCTGCCTGCATTCAACACAAAAAGGAAACCTTTGCCGCTGCCTGGGCTGACATTGTTGTAGCCGGAAGTTACCAGCACCACCCATGAACCATCGTTTTTTCTGGCGATAATGGGTTGGGCGAAACTGTAGCCTAGATCATCGTCCTGAATAACACCCGCGCCTGTTGAAGGGGTGAATTCCCAGAGGAGTTTTGGCGTGTTTGGATCTGTGACATCCAGCGCAAAGTACCCGCGCCCGCCGCCGTTGAGGCCGCTCACCAGAATGGTTTTCCAGACGGCGGAACTGCTGTCGCAATTGGCGGTGCATACATCGGCGACATTCGGGCTGCCGTTCACAAAGTTGGTATGGTTGATGTCGTAGCTGGTGCTCGCCAATATCCACATATTGGGGATCACCATGCTGGGCACATAAGCCCAGCGTTCCGAACCATCGTCCGAATTGAAGGCATGCATCATGCCGTCGTTGGTCCCCATATACACTGCTCCTCCCCGGCTGGCTTTATCGGCTTTGAATGCGCCGTATCCGGGGTAGGGGTAGCTGAATGACGGCCCGCTGATAAAGAATGGTTGCGATTCCAGCGCGTCGCCCAGCACGGCTTCGCGGGCGCGATACAGTTTGGTCGTGTTGGCGGCGCGATCTTCATATCCGCTCTGACCGCGCAGATAATTGATTAGATTAACCCCTGCCGCCGCAGTTTGTTGAGCGATGGTTAACGTCCCCCATTGGTTGAGTCCGCTGATATGGGTAGAGGAGAAGTTTGTGGGATTGGCGGTGGCATAATCGGCATCAAATGCGATCAGTGCAGTGCCGGCATTGTTGGCGGTGTAAATATTCCTCGTGTCGGAAGTCGCGCCTACTTGGGATGCCAATTTGCCCGTGCAGGAATTTGTAATTTCTGTTTTGCATGTGGAAGTGCCCGCATCGAACACGCCGGGTGAGGCGCAAGCAGATGCAGTTGTTCCGGTAACAACGCAGTTGTAAATGGTGCTTGAGCCGCTGGTATCGGCAGCAATGGTGCCCGGTGATGTGCAGGTTTCTGCCAGAACATCTTCCACGCACCAGGTTGCTGTTTTACTGACCGCACCATCGTCAATATTGATTTTGCGTGCTTCCAGATTGCCAAACCATTTCACCGTGGTATAGCTGGCGACATAGGCATAATTATTGCCGGCAACCGGATTCAATGTGCTGGTGGCGGCGGCGGCGGCAGATCCCAGCTTGGTGGTAATGGAGGAAAGCGCTTTGTTGAAGCCGGTGACGATTTGATCCGGATTCTTTGCGCTGAAATAAATTCCCTGCCCGTTGACCGCAGCATGCCAGAGATCGTCAATCCGCTCTCCCGCAGATTTGTTTATCGGGTCGGACCAATTTACTGAGCCGATTCCATGATAAAGATCGTAATAATCCCCGGATGTCGCGTCCTGATAATCGGACGTATAGACCAGCGTGCCATCTATGCCCAACCCCATGGTGAAAGTAGTCATGTGCTGCTGGATATTGTTGTCGGAAGAACTGGTAAACACGTTGTTTTTGCACACATCGGTTCCCGACGGGAAATCTAAGCTGCTGCCACCCGTGCAATTGCTCAAGGTGCTGGTGCGTAAATCGGTATCGTAGTAATACTTGGCGATATCGGCCAAACTGGGCGAAGTGGCGGTTGGGCCTTCGTACATCGGGCGCGGAGTGGGCGAGGCATCCATATCCGGGATCGTGTTCCCGTTCAGATCCTTAGCTTCGCTGCTCGAATCGTTCCAGTAGCCATCCGTGGAAAGAATAGTGAAATTTTGCTGGCAGGAATACTGCACGGGATCCACTTGTCCGGAAATTTTGTTCGCATAATAACGCCCCGCTTTGGAAAGCGCGCGGCGCAATGCGGTGGAATAGGGTGCATCCGTCCCAAACAGTTTGGTGAACCATTTGTTTTTATGATCCAACTCGAAGGTGTCATTCCCAAGGAATGTCGTGCCGTCGGTTGCGCCAGTGTATGTGATGGTGCTGAAGCCGACACGGAAACGGTCATCAATCGTCTTGAAAGAGCGGCTTACCGATGATTTCATCGCCTGCATGCGGGTGTGGTAATACGTCCACCAGTTGGCGAAGTTGGTCATTTCTTCGGCGTAAGTGCAGGTTGTACCGGCACAATCCGTGCGGGTGTTAGCCTTGGTGGCTGTACCCGGATACGGATAGCTATTGTCGGCGGGCACAATATCCGTGCGAATGAACGAACCGTAATAGGTGGCCGGCTGGTAGGGCACTTCGGGGGTTTCCGGAATAACATCATGCC
The DNA here is from genome assembly GCA_020053195.1 of Sideroxydans sp. Classification (GTDB taxonomy): domain Bacteria; phylum Pseudomonadota; class Gammaproteobacteria; order Burkholderiales; family Gallionellaceae; genus Sideroxyarcus. The sequence goes on along the minus strand of JAGVNQ010000345.1, from coordinate 21,917 downwards.
CGATTACTTCGTCAACCCCGGCGACCATAGTCGGCCCGGTATATGTGACCGAGTCCGGGGGATTTTGCGAATAACTGATCGAGCTGATGTTCCAGGCGGGCCCTACTGCGTTGGCGGTAAAGGTGACCGTGCTGCCGCTGCTGGTGATGACGTAGTTGGCGAGGCTGGAATGGAGGCGAATCCAGTCGTCTATGGCCGAATTGGTGGTGAGTGCGCCCGGCGTTGTTGTAGTTAAAACCTCTGTTCCGTTGACATTGAGGCTCATCCCGGTCGGGTTTAGAGCGCCCGGGTAATTGAAAGTGATTGTTCCTTTTGCATAAGTGGCGGCTACGGCGGCAGAGCCGCCAGTGGTTGAGCTGGTGGAAACTCCCAGTGTGTTGAAATTGCTTCGTGAACCAACCGATACGGTGCGGTTATTGGTATAAGTCGAGGTATCAACCAGACAAACAACATTGCTTGGCTGAGCTGCGCAAGTGGGTGTGACCGCGTTGCCGCCGATATAGGCCTTGACAGTGCCGCCAGTGCCGACCTTGGAAACGACGGTCGCCGCTACTTGAGTTGCAGTTTTGCTGTTGCCCGGGTCTATATCGTTTGCATAGACATTGGTATTGCCAACCCGGATGGATTGAGAATTGAACAAGCTGTCATTGATCCTCGGCGTACTTGAGCTTCTTGTTGTTCCGGTTGGACCGAACGTGATCAAGCCGGTTGGATAAACTCCCGCAACAGCAGTTGCGCCGCTAACAAGCGATGGGTTGGTGGTGTAGGTAGCGGTTCCCGGGATTTCGGTAATGACGACCGAGCTGATGTTTTTGGCCGTACCTGTGGTGGTGGCAGTAACTGTGACGGTGCTGCCGCTTGCCGAAATGGCATAGCCGGTAAGGCTGGAGTGGCTTTGCACCCAAGCGGCCAATTGCGAATTGGTCATCAGAGCCCCCGGAGTTGATACGTTCAGCATTTCCGTGCCGTTGACCTTGATACTGAATCCGACCGGGTTCAGGGAGCCGCTGTAATTAAAAGTGAAACTGGCTGAGGCAGCAACACCGGCAACCGCTTCCACCGCAGGCTGGGCGGGTACGGCGGCCTGGTAGGGAACTTCGGGAGTTAACACCAATGTCGGATAGCGGGGATATTTGTAGGTGCTGTTCCAAATCGCCTGACAAGTGGTCAGAGCGGAAGAGTTGCACCAGCGCAACGGTGCCGCGTATTTGAAAGTTGATGTCTCGGTGGTTTGGCAATTTTTCAGGTTGGCCGAGTCGCAATATTCGGCCGGAACAATCGTGTAATAGAACGGCCCGAATGTCCGTGCGGCGGTGGTTGGCGCATCCGGCGAGCCGGTAGCCACGTTGCCTGTGCCGCTGGATACCTTGCTGTGTGTGGTTTTGTAATTCTTTGTTACGCCGCCTACGGTAATGCTGTCGGGCAAGAGTAAATTGTCGTTGCGCAGGCAGTCGGTGTAAGTCCAGTCTGTGCACCATTCCACATCCGGGAATGATGCGAGCAGATCGGTGGATGATGTGGAAATTTTTCCGAAGGCATCATTTTTTACCGAAGACCAGCCCGATGTGATGCTGGGGTAGGTGGTGGTGTTGAGCGTGCCATCCGCGTTGTAGAGGACGGGCGGCGTATAAGTGATGGCAGGATTGTAGGCTACACCGTTAAAGCTGCTATTCCGGTGAAGTGCGGGCACCCTGGAATATTGTATGCCGGAACTAGGGTAGAGGCCGCTGGTTGGGTCTGAGTCGTCCGCCCAATCCGGCAGGTAGTCCCATTCCATACTGCCCGAGTCATCCAGTATGAACATCACGTTGGGTCTCACGCTGGAGGAGGTGGAAGTTGCCAGCGGTTCTGTGGCCAATGCAACCGTGGCGGCGAGTGCGGGCAAGGGCAAGGCGAGGCAGGCAGCTAATGCAAAATTACGCAAGTGGCGGCGAGCCGCAAAACGATTTAAAAGATAACGTTTCATGATGGACTCCTAAAATGCAAATGCTTGCACATAACTGGTGGAACTTCTTGGCGCTTCGCTTCTGGCAGTAATGCGAAATTGGTAAGAATCGATAGTTGAGTCTGGGCGCTCGGTCTCGGTAGCCAGAAGAATGTCTTGCTGCCCCCCACCAGTTATTGTGATGCCGCGCAGGCAGTTGTCGGGGCCGGGAGGCACGCCAGGGGTATTGCACATGCGCTGGATGACAACGCGGGTTTTGTTGTTGGTGTCATCGCTCGGGACTGCAACGCTGTCTGTATCAGTCCACTGGATGCCTGTGTCGTCGGTTAGGCTGACGGAGGAGGCGGCGCTGGAATAATAACCAAGCGCCGGCTGGTCAATATTGAATGGGTTGGCTGGATCCGAGGGCAATATATTCAAGGCCTTGTTTTGGGCTGCTATGGCTTGTATCCAATTCACGGCGAATTCGACCCCCGCATCCCCCGAGCTGGTTGCAGACTGCTTGAAGGCCAGATTGCTGGCGATCATAGTGTTGGTATCGACTGACCGTATCAGGGCGACTGCTGCAAGCGACATGGCAAGCAGGGCGATAAGCGCGAAAAAAAGCACAACGCCGCGCTGTTTCAAAATAAGCGCAGGCTTCGCTTGGGGTTTGATTAAGGATTTCATAATGTGCCTCTCGACCAGATCACCGTTCGCAACGGAATGATGGTTTCAAACACCCGGTAGCGGTAACACAGCCAATCGGAATCAATGCCGCTCAGGTTGATCGACGGTGCGGGTGAGGCGGAGGTGCCTTCCCACGCGCACAAACCGGTGGGCGAAGCGGAATTTAAGGAGCTGCACTGGCTAGTGGTAATGCATTCGCCGGCCAAATTCTTTTGCTCCTTTTTAACATTGCGCGCTACGACCGCGACGCGAATGGCCTTGATGCGGTTGCGATTGACGACCGAAGGTGCGGCCCATGTGCCACCGGCAGCATCCACCCATGCGGTGACCGCGTTGGAGTTGGCCGCGTCCGAAATTCCATATTGCGCCTGAATATTGACGATTCCAGCAACGGTGGGGGTGGCCGCTCCCGTTACGGTGGGAGTGGACAAAGTGCGCTCCAGATTTTCATTATTCGCGGCGTAGGTGATTTCATTCCACGTCCCCAAACATGACAGATTGGCATCGAGCACCGCGCCGGTCGTATTTGTCAAAGTTATTTGCGTGGTACCCGCTACCGCGCTTGCTGACGACATGTCGCAAGTGGCCCCGTTAACGATCAACGTGGTATCGCCCGTGCGGCAACCGAAATTCGACTCCAATATTCTTTCGTTGGCTGTCGCGCCCGTTTCGGATGTGATTATTGCGGGGATGCCGCCAGATCCAGAGTTGCCATAGTGTATGGTGATGCTGTCGCCGCCGTTACCGGTTTCATCGGCGATTACCACGGGGGCGAGGAGGTCGATCGGGGCTGCTGCCCCGTTAATACTAAGCGTCGTGCATTCAATCGCGGAATCGGCAGTGGCTGGTGCACCTGCTGGAAATAGCGGGTAAGCGGCCTGTTGTATATCGCGCCCTATGGTGTACAGCGCGATGTTGCCATTGGTCTGCGCGTCGCTAGTGCCGGTGGTCGCGCGCTGCTGCGATTCAAATGCCGAAAAAACCTGCATGATGACTATTGTGGCAAGCATGCCAATAGTCATGCCGATCATGAGCTCCACCAATGTGAAGCCGGCTTGGCAACGCCCGGAATGCCGGATAAAAGGGAATTGGCTGTTTGATGGCATGATGGTGATTACCCGGCGATGTTGGCAACGGTGGTAAATGTATGTTGCGGTTCACCCGGCGCTTGCCAGGTGATAATAATTGTAAACGCGCCGCCGATGACGCTTCCGGCGCTATCGGTGATGACTTTATCCTTGCGGACGGTTCGTTTGCCGCCCGGCAAGAACATGGAAATATCTTCAGATGTGGCGAGGTGGGTGTCGAGGTTGCTCGCCGGATCAATGTCTGCCCACATGGCTCCTATCGTTGCTCTGGCAATATTGCTGGCATCGGCACGGTATTTCGATTCGGCGGTGTTCTTGATCATATTGCCTTGCATGCCGACGATGCCCAGTACGCCCACGGAGAAAATCAGGATGGCAACCAGGGTTTCAACTATGACAGTGCCTTTTTGAACAGACTTTGCAGCGAAGCTTTTTTTTTCGGTCATGATAGATGCTCCAATCAATTACATGAGCTAACGTTGGTGCTCGGTACATTGGGGTCGCACATTCTGGCATTCCCGCCAAGACCGATGAGAACACTCAAAGGGCGAACACTTCCTTCTGCGGACAGGTTGAATCGAGCGACGGACGCGGATCCGTCGAGATTGGCAACCTGGCTGCCAACATTGTTGAAGGTGGCTATGGATGCGCCGGAAGGGATACCCTCCACCACGACATCCTTGGAGCCTTCGTTACCTTCCCTGCGTTCAAGCAATTCGCCAGTTGCGGCAATGGTGACCGTCCAGGTAGTTCCCGTTAGTAACGTAAAGGCGATATTACGATTGCGCGCCACCGCTTCACCCCTTGCGCGCTGCAAGCCATTGGTAATGGCTTCGGCGGCATTGCGTACTTGCCTATCCCGCAACATGGATTGGAAGCTGGGGAATGCAAGCGCGGACAGAATACCCAGAACCACAACGCCGATCATCAACTCAACTAGGGAAAATCCGGACTGCCCGGATTGATGGCCGCCGATTAACATGTTCCTCCTTTGCTGGTTATCCAGCAGTCTCCTGGAGTTCCCCAGCCCGACTTCAGGCTTAATGTTTTTTTAGTGTTTGACTCGTTAATGGAGTAGCTGAAATCGGCCACGGAATCTTTGCCAGTTGCCGTTATCGTGAATGTTGTCGCCGCAAGATCGCAGGCATAGGTAAAATTTACCGTTTCGGCGGGGCATGTTCCACTCGCGTAGCTGCCGTTATTGTCCTGAAAAGATTGTTCCAGCTTGATCCGTCCGTCGGCGAGCGCTGCCGGGGCTTCGACCAATCTGCCGCGAATGACATAGTCGGTGTAGGCGGGAATAGCAATGGCGGTTAATATCCCGACTATCGTTACGACGATCATCAATTCGACTAAAGTAAAACCTTTGTTCGATTTCATTTGGAGCTCCCGGTGTAGTGGTGAGAAAGATATAGCTGTCAAATATGTTCGGCTAGTCAAAACCGACAGGTGGCAATTCTGCCGGACTAGCGGCTTGGAAGGTAAAAAATATTGATGCGAAACAATAAATTTGTCGTAATTGGCGCGGGTGCGCTGGGTCTTGCCACCGCTCAGGCGCTGTTGCAACGGGGCGCTGCCGTGACTGTGCTGGAACGCGGCGAAGTCGGGCGCGAATCATCTTGGGCGGGCGGCGGGATTTTGTCGCCGCTGTGCCCGTGGGATTACCCCGATGAGGTGAGCCGTTTGGCGTTGCGCGGCATGGCGCTGTTCGGCGCTTTGGCGGAGACTTTGCATCAAACCACGGGGATTGATCCCGAGTTCAACCGTTGCGGCATGCTGGTGTTGCCGCCGTTCGATGCGAAGCTGGCGTTGCCATGGTGTGCGGCGCACGGGGTGCGGGTGGAGCGGCGCGGCGATGCGTTGTTGTTGTCGGATGTGGCTCAGGCGCGCAATCCGCGTTTGTTGCAGGCTTTGCGCGCGCGGGTGGAGATGCTGGGCGGGCGCATTGTCGAACAGTGCGAAGTGAAGCAGATCGTGGCGGAGGACGGGCGGGTCAGCCATCTGGCGACGACGCTGGGCGATTTTCGTGCGGAAAATTTTATCGTGACTGCGGGGGCGTGGAGCAAAGTGCTGTTGGGCGAACATGCGCTGACAATCGACATCAAGCCGATACGCGGGCAGATGCTGCTGTTCAAATTCGACGCGCCGCCGCTGCCGCATATCGTGCTGCAAAATGATCTGTATTTGATTCCGCGCCGTGACGGGCATTTGCTGGTGGGCAGCACGCGCGAGGATGTGGGTTTCGATAAAAGCACCACCGACGAAGTGCGCGCGATGTTGCAGCGCCGCTCATCCGAATTGCTGCCCGTGTTGAGCGGCATGCCGGTCATCAAACATTGGGCCGGATTGCGTCCCGCCTCTCCCGGCAATATCCCGAGCATAGGCCGCCATCCGCATCTGCAAAATCTGTATATCAACAGCGGTCATTACCGTTACGGCGTGACCATGTCTCCGGCGAGTGTGGAAATGCTGTTGAACGAGATCGACGGAGCCCCGCAAACGCTGGATGTAACGCCCTATCGTTGGACTTAATTCCGGCTGTCCGCTTATAATCCGCGCCGGAAGGCCGATGTAGCTCAGTCGGTAGAGCAACGCACTCGTAACGCGTAGGTCACCAGTTCGATTCCGGTCATCGGCACCACCTTCCCGCCTCATTTTTCTCAGCGAACAGTCAGGAGCAGCAATGACTTTCCCGCAATTCGGCAATTCCCGTCCTCTCATCAAAAGAATCGCCATCGCCGCCGTGCTCGGCATCGCGCTGGTCGCGGCGTTTGCATATTTCACGCGCAGCAAGCCGTTGCCGGTGGTGTTGCATAGCGTGGCGCGCGGCGATGTGGAAGCGTCGGTGAGCAACACCCGCGCGGGCACGGTGAAAGCCTGTCGCCGCGCCAAGATGTCGCCCACGGCGGGCGGGCAGATCACCAAGTTGCTGGTGAAAAAAGGCGAACACGTTACAAAAGGCCAAGTGTTGCTGGAGCTGTGGAACGACGATTTGCGCGCGCAGGAAATGCTGGCGCAGGAGCAACTGAAAACTTCGAAGACGCGCGTGCAGGAAGTTTGCACGATGTACGAGGCCGCGCAGCGCGAGGCGCAACGCTCGCAGGAATTGCGCGACAAAGGGTTTATTTCGGCGCAGGTGCTGGACCGGGCGGTGAGCGAGGCGACCTCGCGCAAAGCTTCGTGTGAAGCGGCGCGCGGCGACATCGAGCAGAGCAAGACGCGCATTGCGCTGGCGCGTGCTGGACTGGCGCGCATGGTGTTGCGCGCGCCGTTCGACGGCGTGGTGGCGGACATCAGCGGCGAGCTGGGCGAATACAGCACACCGTCGCCGCCCGGCATTCTGACCTTGCCCGCCATCGACCTGATCGACGACCGCTGCATGTATGTGAGCGCGCCCATCGACGAGGTGGATGCGTCCAAACTCAAAGTCGGCCAACGCAGCCGCATCACGCTGGATGCCATCAAAGGCCGCAACTTCATCGGCAAGGTGCGGCGCATCGCGCCTTACGTGCTCGATCTGGAAAAACAGGCGCGCACGGTGGAAGTGGAAGTGGAATTTTCCGCGCTGGCGAAAAATGAAAACCTGCTGGTCGGCTACAGCGCCGATGTCGAGATCATTCACGACACGCGCGCCAACGTGTTGCGCATCCCCGCGCAAACCCTGATGGAAGGCAACCGCGTGTTGCTGTTTGGCAGCGGCGGCGTGCTGGAAGAACGCACGGTGACCACCGGGCTGACCAACTGGGAATATGCGGAAGTGAGCGCCGGGCTGGAAGAAGGCGATTTGGTTGTGTTGTCGCTGGATCGCGCCGGGGTGAAAGCGGGCGTGCGCGTTGAAGCGGAACAAGCCGCACCAGCAAAATGAAAAACATTATTGAGCCACGGATGAACACAGATGAAACACGGATAAACGACAGCTTATCCTGTGTAACGCTCGGTTTGATCTGTGAATATCCGTGTTCATCCGTGGCTGACAAAGGCTTTTAGGATGATCGAACTCAAAAACGTCTGCCGCACTTTCACCGTCGGCGACCAGCAAGTGGCCGCGTTGCGCGACATTAACTTGCGTCTGGATGCCAGCGAATACATCTCCATCATGGGACCGTCCGGTTCCGGCAAATCTACCTTGCTCAATCTGCTCGGCCTGTTGGACAGGCCGTCCTCCGGCACGTATCTGCTGGATGACGGCAACGTCACTGATCTGAGCGATGAACAGCAGGCGGGAGTGCGCCGCGACAAAATCGGTTTCGTGTTCCAGTCGTTCCATCTCGTGCCGCGCTTGACGGCGGCGCAGAACGTCGAACTGCCGATGATTCTCGCGGGTATTCCGGCGGAAGAGCGCCGGGCGCGCGTGGAAGTGTTGATGCAGAATTATGGCCTGGCGACGCGCGCCGACCACAGACCGGATCAGCTTTCCGGCGGTCAACGCCAGCGTGTGGCGATTGCCCGTGCCACGGTGATGAAACCTTCCGTGTTGCTGGCCGACGAACCGACCGGCAATCTGGATAGAACCACCGGCTGGGAAGTGTTGAAGCTGTTGGAAGGGCTGATGGAGCAAGGCATCACGCTGGTGGTGGTGACTCATGATGCCGAAATCGGCGCGCGCGCCAAACGCCAGATTCACATGCTGGATGGGCGCATCCTGTCCGACGAATCGCCAGCGAAATGAAATTCGCCGACACCCTGCTATTCGCTTCCGACAGCCTGCGCGGCAGCCCCACGCGCACTTTGCTGATGATGTTGGCGATGTCTATCGGCGTGGCAGCGGTGGTGGTGCTCACCGCGCTGGGCGAGGGCGCGCGCCTGTACGTCATCAACCAGTTTGCATCGTTGGGCAGCAATCTGGTGATCGTGTTGCCGGGACGCACCGAAACGGCGGGCATTGGGCCGGGCATGTTGAGCGGGCAGACTCCGCGCGAGATTTCGCTGGACGATGCGCAGGCGTTGCTGCGCAGCCGCGCCATCAAACGTATCGCGCCGCTGACCGTGGGTTCGTCCAACATTTCGCGCGATGCGCTGAACCGCGAAGTGGTGATTCTCGGTTCGACTTCCGAGCTGCTGGAAGTGCGCCACATGGTGATGGGCGTGGGGAAATTTCTGCCAGCGGGCGATATTCACGAGAGCGCTTCGGTGTGTGTGTTGGGCAAAACAATCAAGCAGGAATTGTTCGGCAACGCGCAGGCGGTGGGGCAATGGGTGCGCCTCGGTGACCGGCGTTTCCGCGTGGTCGGCGTGATGTCTTCGCAGGGCGAATCCATGGGCTTCAACACCGACGAAATAGTGATCGTGCCCGTTGCTTCGGCGCACCAGTTGTTCAACACCTCCGGCTTGTTCCGCATTTTGGTTGAAGCCAAAAACCGCGACTACATCGAGCAAGCCAAAAAAGATTCGGAAGAGATCATGTTCCAGCGCCACAGCGGCGAGAAGGACGTGACGGTCATCACGCAAGATGCCGTGGTCGCCACCTTCGACCGCATCCTCACCGCGCTGACCATGGCCGTGGGCGGCATCGCCGCGATCAGCCTGGCGGTGGCAGGCGTGCTCATCATGAATGTGATGCTGATCGCCGTGGCGCAGCGTGTGAAAGAGATTGGCCTGCTCAAAGCGCTGGGCGCGCCGGGCAAACAAATTCGCATGCTGTTTTTCGCCGAAGCTGCGCTGCTTTCTACTATCGGCAGCATGGCGGGACTGGCGCTGGGTTACGCGGGCAGCATGGTCATCGCCCACCTCTATCCCAGCCTGCCGGTATCGCCGCCGTGGTGGGCGGTGCTCGCCGCCTGCGTCACGGCGCTGGGCACTGGTATTTTGTTCAGCGTATGGCCTGCCCGCCGCGCGGCAAGGTTGGATCCGGTGGCGGCGTTGGCGGGGCGATGATGAATAACCTATTACTTGTAGCTATTACCTCGGACAGAAGGATTGGCACAACTTTGTTCCCTCGCCCGCTGGCGGGAGAGGGTTAGGGAGAGGGTAAGCTCGTGGAAAAATTCTTCTTGATTTCGCACCACCCTCTCCCCCAGCCCCTCTCCCGCCAGCGGGCGAGGGGAGTATATTTAGTGGGGCGATGATATGTACTTCCGCGACTTCCTAACCCTCACCACCTCCAGCTTCCTCACTTCGCGCATGCGCAGTTTCCTCACTGGCCTTGGCATCGCCATCGGCGTGGCGGCGGTGATTTTGCTCACGTCCATCGGCGAAGGTCTGCACCAGTTCATGCTGTCTGAATTCTCGCAGTTCGGCACCAACATCATCAGCGTGCAACCCGGCAAAACTCAGGTGCAGGGCGGCAATGTAGGTATCTTCGGCTCGGTCAGGCCGCTCACGCTGGACGATGCCGATGCCTTGCGCCGCCTGCCCTACGTGGAGCATGTCATCCCCGGCTTGATGGGCAACGCCGAAGTGCGCGCCAACGGCAGGTCGCGCCGCACCATGGTGTTGGGCGAGGGGCGCGATTTTGGCAAAGCGTTCACCATGAAAGTGAAGAGCGGCAGCTTCTGGACGGACGCTGACGACGAGCAGGCGCGCGCGCAGGTGGTAATTGGTATCAAGATCGAGCAGGAACTTTTCGGCGGCACGAACCCGCTCGGGCAATATCTGCGCGTTGGCGGACAACGTTATCGCGTGATCGGCGTGATGGAATCAAAAGGTCAAATCCTCGGCATGGACATGGACGATGCCGTGTTCATCCCCGCCGCGCGCGCGATGGAAATGTTCAACCGCCCCGGCCTGATGGAAGTCAACGTCAGCTACCGCGCCGATGTGGACGCAAACACCATCATCCGCCTCATCAAAGAACGTTTGACCGAACGCCACGGGCGCGAAGACTTCACCGTCATCTCGCAAGAACAGGCGTTGGAAGTGCTCAGCTCCGTGCTCGATGTGGTCACCTTTGCCGTCGGCGCACTGGGCGGCATCTCGCTGCTGGTCGGCGCGGTCGGCATCCTCACCATCATGACCATGGCCGTCACCGAACGCACCGCCGAAATCGGCCTGCTGCGCGCGCTGGGCGCACAGGAAAAACAAGTGCTGATGTTGTTTTTGGGCGAAGCCATCATGCTCTCCGCGCTGGGCGGCGTGATGGGGCTGGCTCTCGGTATCGGCATCGCGCAAGGCCTGCACCTGCTGTTCCCCGCTCTGCCGGTGCATACGCCGTGGCTGTATGCGGTGCTGGCGGAACTGACCGCAATCACCATCGGGCTGGCGGCGGGAGTCGCACCGGCCATGCGCGCGGCCAGGCTGGATCCGGTGGAAGCGTTGCATGCCGAGTGAGGCAAATTTGATGTTTTTTTCAGTCAGCATCGCGGGAACGCCCGCCGAATGGCGATCTACGCGATATACCGCTGGAGATGCCCGTATTTATTGGCTTGCGGACGAGGTGGGTTTTTTATTGTTGCGCCGGAGGTGTCGCCGTGCGCGCTGACACCTGCGACATCTTCTGCGCCGTGGTCGATAACTACGGCGACATCGGCGTGTGCTGGCGGCTGGCGCGGCAGTTGGCGAACGAGCATGGATTAGACGTGCGTTTGTGGGTGGATGATTTGCGCAGCTTCGGCAAGTTGTGCCCGGAGCTGGATGTGGAGTTGGATGCGCAGCGGTGTCGCGGGGTGGAGGTGTTGAGATGGGATGCCCAGGATTTCCTTCTGCCCACAAACCCTCTCCCGGCCTATCGGCCACCCTCTCCCGCTTGCGGGAGAGGGGTTGGGGGAGAGGGTGTTGCCGATCTGGTGATCGAAGCATTCGCCTGCAAGTTGCCGCAGTCTTATGTCGAAGCCATGGCGGCGCGAGAACACAAGCCGGTGTGGGTCAATCTCGAATACCTTTCCGCTGAAGATTGGGTGGAGGGGTGTCATAAATTGCCTTCGCCGCATTCGACTTTGCCGCTGACCAAGTATTTTTTCTTTCCCGGTTTCACTGAAAAGACGGGCGGATTGTTGTTGGAGCGTGAGTTGTTGGCGCGGCGGGATGTTTTTCAGACTGGAGCGCAAACGGATTTCTGGCGCAGTTTGGGTGTGGCGGAACGCGAGGCGGGTGAATTGCGCGTGTCTTTGTTCGGCTACGAGAACGAGTCGATGGAGGTCTTGTTGCGTGTCTGGGAGCAGGGAGGGACGCTGGTTACGGTGCTGTTGCCGGAGGGCAGGTCTTTGCCGCAGGTGGCGGGGTTCTTCGGGCAATCTGCGGGCAAGGCAGGCGATACATGGCAACGCGGCAATCTGCGTGTTTACGTTTTGCCATTCGTCGAACAGGAGCGTTACGACGAGTTGTTATGGGCATGCGATGTGAATTTTGTGCGCGGCGAGGATTCCTGCGTGCGGGCGCAATGGGCGGGCAAGCCGTTCGTGTGGCAGATTTATCCGCAGCACGACGGGGTGCATCTGGAAAAATTGGAGGCGTTGCGGGCGCGTTATACGGCGGGGTTACCGCCTGAAATCGCGCTGGCAGTGCGGGATTTGTGGCTGGCGTGGAACGGCGGGCAGGACATTGCCGCAGCATGGCAGGGTTTCTCGGCACAGCGCGAGGCGCTGACCCGGCACGGCGCGGAATGGGCGCGGCGTTTGTCATCCAATAACCTCGCTTTGAATTTGCTGGATTTTTACCGCCAAGTTGCATAGAATCCGCGCCTTGAATTTTAGGGGCAGCAAACATGAAAACAGCACAAGAACTCCGCGCCGGTAACGTCATCAATGTTGGCGGCGAGCCGATGGTTATCCTGAAAGCCGAATACAGCCGTTCCGGTCGTAACGGTTCCGTGGTCAAAATGAAGATGAAGAACCTGCTGACCAGTTCCGCCAAGGAATGGGTTTACGCAGCGGACGACAAGTTCGACCAGATCATCCTCGACAAAAAAGAATGCACTTATACCTACTTCGCCGACCCGATGTATGTGTTTATGGACACCGAATACAACCAGTATGAAGTGGAAAAAGAGAACGTCGGCGATGTGGTGAACTATCTGGCCGACGGCATGGAAGACATCTGCGAAGTGGTGTTCTACGACGGCAAGGCCATCTCGGTCGAGCTGCCCAACACCATCGTGCGCGAGATCGAGTACACCGAACCCGCCGTGCGCGGCGACACTTCCGGCAAGGTGATGAAGCCTGCCAAGCTGAAAGGTTCCGGTTTTGAATTGCCAGTGGCCGCGTTCATCGAAATCGGCGACAAGATCGAAATCGACACCCGCACCAACGAATACAAGAAACGCGCGAACTGAGTCTGGTTTGTCGATGCAAAAAGAAAGAGCCGCTGCAAAGCGGCTCTTTTGTTTTTTGCTTGTCATTCCGGCGTAGGCCGGAATCCAGCGTTTTTATCAAATATGCAGTTAGGGTTTTGTCCCGCTTCGCGGAGTTTTGTTAAAACCACTGGATTCCGGCCTATGCCGGAATGACGGATGTGTTACAGCTTCTCCACGCTATACACCACCACCAACCTGTGCGTTTCGCCCGCTGCCAGTGTGACCACATTCTCCATGGCGTTGCCGCTTTCCACGCACACCATGCCGCGATGGCCGTCCTGGCCGAAGTCGCCCATTTTGTAGGCTTTTTCTGTCCATGGATTCCACACCACGGTGGATTGGCTGCCTTGTTTGGCGATGCGGATAACGCGGTTCAGTCCTTTATCTTCGATCAGGCAATCGGCGGCGGTGTTGACATACACGCGATCCACTTCGCTTTCGATGTTGATACCGTCTTGCTGGGTGAAGCGCGCGAAGTCTTTTACCTTGTCCAGATATTCGCAGCCTTCCAAGCCGCGCACCGTCATCTGCGCCACATCGCTGATGTGGAAATAGGTGTGCAGCGCTTCGCCGAGCTGGAACGATTCTTTGCCGCTATTGGTGGTGACCAGCTCCACGCGCAAGGCTTTGCCGACTGACACTTCCAGATGCACGGTGCAGGCATGCGGCCATTGTGCGCGGGTGGTGTCGTTTGCTATCAGGCCGAACCGCAGGAAAGTCGCGCCGTCCTCCATCGCTTTGCTTTCCAGCACTTGCCACGGCACAGTGCGCGCGAAGCCGTGGCCGGGCAATTTGCTGTCGTTTTTGTGCGGGCCGAACCACGGCCAGCAGATCGGCACGCCGCCGCGTATGGATTTGCCCGGCGCGAATTTGGCGAACTTGGATACCCAGATCACCGGCGCTTCGCCGTTGGGCTGGAAGGTGACGATGTGCGCGCCTTGCAAGGCGATGCTGGCGGTGGCGTGCGCGTTGTTGATTTCGGCGAACACCAGCCCGCCTTCTTTTTCGACGAATTGCAGATGATTGGCGATGGCGAAGTTTTGATTCAGGGCTTGCAAAGTCATTGTGTGTTGTTCCAGATTAAAAAAATGTTATTCCGAGGGCGGTGAAGTTTTCAGGATTTCTTCCAGCGTGGTGAGTCCGGCGGCGATTTTTTGCGCGCCGGAAATGCGCAGCGGCTTCATGCCTTCGCGGTTGGCTTGATCGCGCAGCGCGGCGATGTTGGTTTCGGCGGTGATGAGTTTGCGCAGTTCCGGCGACATGAGCAGGATTTCGTAAATGCCGATACGCCCGGAATAGCCCGTCATGCGGCATTCGAGGCAGCCTTGCGGCTGTTGCAACTGCGGCGGTCGCGCGGCTTTCCACGGCGCGACCAGATGATCCCACAGCTCGTTTTCGGTCTCTTGCATGGGCTGCGGTTTTTTGCAGTGCGGGCACAACGTGCGCACCAGACGTTGCGCCATGATGCCCAGCAGCGTGGCGTTGATCAGATAAGGCGGCACGCCCAGATCGAGCAGGCGGGTGATGGCCGAAGGCGCATCGTTGGTGTGCAGGGTCGAGATCACCAGATGGCCGGTGAGCGCGGCCTGGATCGCCATATCGGCGGTTTCCAGATCGCGGATTTCGCCTACCATGATGATGTCCGGGTCCTGCCGCATCAGCGCGCGCACTCCTTCGGCGAAGCCCAGATCCAGCCCTTGCTGAATCTGCATCTGGTTGAACGCGGGCTCCACCATTTCGATGGGGTCTTCCAGCGTGCAGACATTAACTTCGGGTGTCGCCAGCGTTTTGAGCGTGGAATACAGCGTGGTGGTTTTGCCCGAGCCGGTGGGGCCGGTGACCAGAATGATGCCGTTGGGTTTTTGCGTCATCAGCTCCCAGCGCGCGCGGTCGTCTTCGGAAAACCCCAGTTCGGAAAAATCGCGCATCAACACTTCCGGGTCGAAAACGCGCATCACCAGTTTTTCGCCGAACGCGGTGGGCAGCGTGGAAAGGCGCAACTCGATTTCCTGTCCGTTTTCGGTGCGCGTCTTGATGCGGCCATCTTGCGGGCGGCGCTTTTCCATTAAGTCCATGCGTCCAAGCAGTTTGATGCGGCTGGTCATCGCGGTGATCACCGACATCGGCAGCTGATGCACTTGGTGCAACACGCCGTCGATGCGGAAGCGCACGATGCCGAGTTCGCGGCGCGGCTCCATGTGGATGTCGGACGCGCGCTGGTCGAACGCGTACTGCCACAACCAATCCACGATATGCACGATGTGCTGGTCGTTGGCATCGAACTGTTTGCTGGTCTTGCCCAGATCGACCAACTGCTCGAACGAAGCCAGCGTGGAAGAATCGTTATTCGCTTTGGTCGCGCTTTTCACCGAGCGCGCCAGATTGTAAAACTCCACCAGATAGCGGCTGATGTCGGTGGGCGAAGCGAACACGCGCTGGATATTTTTGCGCGAAATCTGCTTGAGCATGGACTCCCAGTCGCGCAGGAACGGCTCGGCGGTCGCCACCACCAAATCGTTGTTGTCCATGCGGATAGGCATGATGGTGAAGCGCGTGGCGTACTCGATCGACATCATGTCGCTCATGTTGGCGAAGTCGATTTTCAGCGGGTCGATATGCAGGTATTCCAGCCCGACCTTGGCGGCC
The DNA here is from genome assembly GCA_020053195.1 of Sideroxydans sp. Lineage (GTDB taxonomy): Bacteria > Pseudomonadota > Gammaproteobacteria > Burkholderiales > Gallionellaceae > Sideroxyarcus. Next base: position 6,343 of record JAGVNQ010000345.1, on the reverse strand, counting down.
AGCCATTCGGTCAGCGAATCAAGTGTCAGAATGCGTTGCGGCGGCAGCAGCGACTTCCAGTTTTTTTCGGAGATGGAGACCAGCGGATGTACATCCTGCCGGTGGATGCGCCGCTCGGCGATCAGCGCATCGGCATCGTCCTGGCCGACGACACCATCCTTGACCAGCATACCCAGCACTTCAGCCAGTTTCAGTTTGTGTTCTGGAACGTTTTGCGCAGCCATAGATTTGCCTTGATGGAAGTTTGGCGGACTATACCGTTATAGGGCGGAGGCTTCAATAAAGTTGGGGATGTTCGTGTCATTCAGTGTTGATTTTGTACCCCATCGCCCGATACCCGCGCTGGCGTTTGTCCCACATGCGCAGCAGCGCCGGGTGGCCTGTATCCACAAAGTCGATCACCCGTACATTGGTTTTGCTTGCGTGTTCGCGGTGCAAACGTCCCGCGTATTGCTGGAGCGTACCCGTCCACGAAACCGGCATGGCCAGCACCAGCGTATCGAGTGGCGGATGGTCAAAACCTTCGCCCACTAACTTTCCCGTGGCGAGCAAGACGCGAGGGGCATCGGGCAGCAGTGCTTCGAGTTGCGTGACGACCGATGTGCGCAGTTTCTTCGACAGTCGTCCGTGCAGCACAAAAAGTGAAAGCATTTTTCCGTCCAATGCGGCTTGGAGGGCATCCAGATGTTCGGTGCGCTCGGTTAGCACGAGCACTTTTCGACCTTGGTTGTAAGCGTTCTCGATTTGAGCGGCGATCGCCATGGTGCGCGCTTTGTCGGCGGCGAGGTGGCGGAATACATCCTGAATTCCGGCTTCTTGCGGTAGATCAATTCGCGTGTGCAGCAGTTGCGGAATCACGTCTAAATCGTGCGGCGCATTGGCGGGTTTCACTGCCGTATAACGAATCGACCCGCATTGCATGAAGATGATGGGCTGCTGTCCGTCGCGCCGGATCGGGGTGGCAGTCAAGCCGAGCACGTATTTCGCTTTGACCCGTTTCAGAATCGCATCGAACGACACCGCTCCGACGTGATGGCATTCATCGATGATCACGAGCCCGTAGTTCTCGACTAGCGGATTGATCTCGCCTTGGCGCGACACGGACTGCATCACCGCGATGTCGATCTTGCCGGTCAGTTTGGCTTTACCTCCACCAATCGTTCCCACCACGCCTTTGCCGACACCAAGAAATGCCTGCAACCGCGCTTGCCATTGCTTGAGCAACTCGGTGCGATGCACCAGCACCAGCGTGTTCACGCCGCGCTCGGCGATCATTGCAGCAGCCACCACAGTTTTGCCGAATGCGGTCGGCGCGCACAATACGCCTGAATCGAAATGCAACATCCCGGCTATCGCTGCTTCTTGATCCAGGCGCAGTGTTCCGGCGAAAGCCGCGTCGATTGCATCGCCGACGAATCGCTCATCTTTTAGATTGCAGTCGACGCTGTTGTCGCGCAGCAATTCCAGCGCCGCATCCAAACAACCGCGAGGCAGCGCAATGTGATTCGGATAATTTTCCGCGCAGCCAATCACGCGCGGCTTATCCCAAACCGACATGCGCATTGCCTGCGCTTTGTAGAATTCTGGATTCTGAAAAGCCGCAAGTCGGATCAGGCGATTGGCCAACGCTTGCGGTAGTTGTTCTTTTTCAAAATAGATAAGATTAGACAACGTTACTGTGAGCGATTTCGGCATTGCACCTGCAAGTTTCTTGGTTGCGGGTGCGGATCGCTTCCAAGGTTGTTTGAGGTCTTCTTCGTCAATGAAGGTCACGTCCAGCGGATGCGCGCCACCAGTGGCAAGCAGGATGGTCGGCTCGATGTCGTGTGCAGGCATCGGCTGGATAGAATCCAGGAAAGCCCATTGGTCTGGATAAGGATGCAATGCCGCATCCACGAACACACTGCAACCGTTTTCGCGCGGCTTCTTCTGCAAGGGCAGCGCGATCAAATTGCCGAAACCTCCCTTTGGCATCGTGTCTTGATTGGGGAAAAGCCGATCATAGGATGCAAGCTTGAGTTGCCGGGTGCGGGCGCAGGTATGGCTGATGATGGCCGTGCCCAGCCGCCGGGCATCGCGCGCGGAAACCCTGCCAGCAAAGAAAACCCAAGCATGCGCGCCGTTGCCGGAGCGGGAAATTTCGAGTGCTATTGGCACACCCAATTCATTGCCCGATTGTACAAACGCCTTCGCATCTTCTTGCCATTCGGCCTCATCAAAATCGACAGCAAGAAAATGACAGGTGTCATCTGCCAACAGAGGATAAACGCCAACGGTGTGTTCGCCAGCGAGGTGTTTGTAGATGACGGTGTCGGTAAGCGGGCTTAACAGTCGGTTGCTGCAATCCGCACACTTGATGCGCGGCTTGTTGCACACGCCATGCCGCCATTCGTTTGCGCAGGCTGGCGCGTAGCCGGATTTGCCGGTTTTCTGGCTTTCCCAGCGAACAGGGTAAACATCGCTGCGGCCTTGAAACAAGCGGCGAAACAGTGCCACTTTTTCATCTGTGTTCAAATTTGACTGGGCGAGTTCAGGGGCTGGTAGCATAACAACTGCGGAAGACGGGCAAGCGCGCCATTCAATGTTGTGCGCTTCGAGTAATGCGATCAGGCGCTGGTTTTCCGCCTGTAGATTTGCAAGGTCAGTGGAGTCAGGCATCGAAACCATAGTTGTGCATGAGCTCATCCATATCATCGCCGACACCATAAGCAAAGTTGTGGCTGTGCCTGCTCAAACATGCGAACCAAGGTATCGTAGTAGGCTTCGTCATAGCTCACTTATCTTTCAATTTGACGGGTAATAGTTTGGATTGTGCCGGACATTCCAGTACATTGCAGAGTATTCGCATTACAATCGTAATATGGGTTTTTGCGGCAAGTATTCGGCACAACGAACGGCATATTAAGGTCACATGGCAATCAAGAAATCCGAACTTTATTCATCCCTCTGGTCAAGCTGCGACGAGCTGCGCGGCGGCATGGATGCCAGCCAGTACAAGGATTACGTGTTGGTGATGCTGTTCATCAAATACGTCAGCGACAAATATGCCGACGTACCTTACGCACCGATCACGATTCCAAAAGGTGCCAGCTTTACGGACATGGTTGCCCTCAAGGGCAAGTCGGACATCGGCGACCAGATCAACAAAAAAATCATCGCGCCACTGGCGAATGCCAACAAGTTGTCCGACATGCCGGACTTCAACGACCCGAGCAAGCTGGGCAGCGGACAAGAAATCGTCGAGCGCCTCACCAACCTAATCGGCATCTTTGAAAACAAGGCGCTGGATTTCAGCAAGAACCGCGCTGAAGGTGACGACATCCTCGGCGATGCTTATGAATACCTGATGCGCCATTTCGCTACCGAGAGCGGCAAGAGCAAAGGCCAGTTTTACACGCCCGCCGAAGTCAGTCGCGTCATGGCGCAGATCATCGGCATCCGCGATACGCACACCACAAATAACACCACCGTGTATGACCCGACCTGCGGCTCGGGTTCGCTGCTGTTGAAAGTGGGCGATGAGGCTAAGGCGGAAGTTACGCTGTACGGTCAGGAAAAAGACACCGCCACTTCCGGTCTGGCGCGGATGAATATGATCCTGCACAACAAACCCACGGCGCTCATCAAAGGCGGACACAGCACCCTAGCGAATCCGCTGTACACCGGCGAAGACGGCAAGCTCAAAACTTTCGACTACGTGGTTGCCAATCCGCCTTTCAGCGACAAACGCTGGAGCACCGGCATCGACCCGCTCAACGACCCGCACGAACGCTTCCAGCATTACGGCACACCGCCCGCCAAGCAGGGCGACTATGCCTACCTGCTGCACATCATCCGTTCGCTCAAAAACACGGGCAAAGGCGCGTGCATTCTGCCGCACGGCGTGTTGTTTCGCGGCAATGCCGAAGCCGACATCCGCAGGAATCTCATCCGCAAAGGTTACATCAAAGGCATTATCGGCTTGCCCGCCAACCTGTTTTACGGCACGGGTATTCCTGCCTGCATCGTCGTCATCGACAAGGAAAACGCCCACACCCGCAAAGGCATTTTCATGATCGATGCCAGCAGCGGCTACCTCAAGGACGGCAACAAAAACCGCCTGCGCGATTGCGACATCCACAAGATCGTGGACGTGTTCAACCGTCGCGACGACAGCGACCCGAGCTATGCGCGCATGGTCAGTGTTGAAGAAATCGAGAAGAACGAATTCAACCTCAACATCCCGCGCTACATCGACAGCCAGCAAGTCGAAGATATTCAAGACATCGAAGGTCATCTGAAGGGCGGTATTCCCAGCGCCGACGTGGATGCGTTGCATGCTTATTGGGACGTGTGCCCGCAACTGCGCAAGACGCTTTTCTCCCCTCGCCCGCAAGCGGGAGAGGGGCAGGGGGTGAGGGTTGGTTACCTTGATCTGGCCGTCCCCAAACAAGCCATCAAACCCACCATCTACCAGCATCCCGAGTTCGTCGCCTTCATCGACAGCATGAATGTTCTCTTCGCGTCCTGGCGCGGTCAGAGTGCCATCGCGCTTAAGACCCTGGAAGCAGGCTTTCATCCGAAGGAACTAATCGGCCAGATGTCGGAAAGCCTGCTCGCCTTCTACACCGGCAAACCGCTCATCGACAAATACGATGTCTATCAGCACCTGATGGACTACTGGTCAGCGACTATGCAGGACGATTGCTATCTCATCACCGCCGATGGCTGGGTTGCGACGACCTACCGCATCATCGAGGTCAAGAAAAACAAGGAAGGCAAAACGATCAAGGAAGTGGACAAAGGCTGGGCGTGCGACCTCGTGCCCAAGCCGCTCATCGTGGCTCACTACTTCGCCGCGCAGCAGCATGCCATACGCGAACTGGAAGCATCGCTGGAAAGCGTCGCCGCTCAAATGACCGAGTTGGAGGAAGAACACGGCGGCGAAGACGGCGCATATTCCGAACTCGACAAAGTGAACAAAGCCAATGTCGCCGCGCGCCTGAAAGAAATCAAAAGCGACAAATCCGCCAAGGATGAAATCGCCGCGCTCGATGCGTGGCTGCAACTCAGCACCCAAGAAGCCGACCTCAAAAAATCCATCAAAGATGCCGAAGCCGCACTCGATGTGCTGGCCTACGCGAAATATCCCAAACTCAGCGAAGACGAAATCAAAATGCTGGTGGTGGACGACAAATGGCTCGCCGCGCTGGACAAAGACATCCACGGCGAAATGGATCGCATCAGCCAGGCGCTTACCCGGCGCGTGAAAGAACTGGCCGAGCGCTATGAAACGCCGCTGTCTGTGCTGGCTGATAACGTGGCAAACTTGAGCGCAAAAGTGGAAGCACACCTGCGGAAAATGGGATTCCAACCATGAGCACAATCAAATCATTACCGTTTGAGCAAGACATCGAAACCACCGCAGTGCTGAAAAAACTCGCCAAAGCGCATCAGGCGCTGGCCGAGCTGAAAGGCGTGGTTGCCAGCATCCCCAATCAAAGCATTCTCATCAGCACACTGTCGTTGCAGGAAGCCAAAGACAGTTCCGCAATTGAAAATATCATCACCACGCATGATGACCTGTACCGCAGCGACAGCGTGGCGCGGATATTTGTCACCGTCGCGGCGAAAGAAGTACACAACTACGCCACCGCCTTGCGCAACGGCTTCGAGCAGGTCAAGCGCACCGGGCTGCTCACCAACAACGACATACTGGAAATTCAGGCCTGCATCGAAGAAAGTAGAGCAGGCTTTCGCAAGCTGCCCGGCACAGCATTGAAGAATGACCTCACCGGCGCAACCGTTTACACCCCGCCGCAACACCCCGATGAAATCATCTCCCTGATGACTAACCTCGAACGTTTCATCAACGAAAACGATCTGTGCGACTGGGATCCGCTCACCAAAATGGCGATCATTCATCACCAGTTTGAAAGCATCCATCCTTTCTATGATGGCAACGGCAGAACCGGACGCATCATCAATATTTTGTACTTGGTGCAACACGGTTTGCTGGGCAGCCCCTTGCTTTATCTGAGCCGCTACATCAACCAGAACAAAGCCGACTACTACCGCCTGCTGCAAACCACCCGCGACACGGGCAACTGGCAAGACTGGCTGCTGTACATGCTCGACGGTGTGGAACAAACCTCGCGTCAAACCACCGCGCTGATTACCGCCATCGTGGCACTGATGCAGCAGCACAAGGAAAAGCTGCGCACCGAACTCCCAAAAATATACAGCCAGGATTTGATAAACAACCTGTTCCGTCACCCCTACACCAAGATTGAGTTTGTGATGGACGAGTTGCAAGTGACACGCAAAACCGCAGCCAAATATCTCGACGAAGCGGTGCGCATCG
>JAGVNQ010000312.1 GCA_020053195.1 Sideroxydans sp. | reverse complement strand
CCTCGGCGCTGTAGCCGGTGATTTTGGTGAACGCGCGGTTGACGCGGATGATGTTATTTTTGGCATCGGTGATGAGCGTGGCATCCTGCGTTTCGAACGTGGCGGCGGCCATGCGCAGCATTTCCTCGCTGCGTTTGCGCTGAGTGATTTCGTGACAGAACACGAATATCTTTTTCTCGGCGTGCATATATGTGGCCGACACTTCGATGTCGATGATCTGTCCATCCTTGCGCCGATGCCAAGTCTCGAAACGGTCGTAACCCTCTGCCACAAGTTTGTCTATGCGCGCTTTGACATCTTCCGGTTGTTCGATCGCATCCAGTTCGCTGATGTGTTTACCCACCAGCTCATCTATGCTGTAGCCGGAAATTTTGGCGTAAGCCTCGTTAACTTCCTCGATCACGCCAAACTCGTTTGTCATCCAATAACCGTCCAGCGCGGTGGCAATCACCGCGTTGTGGTACTGCGCAGCCATCAGCAGTTTTTTGCGCACGGTGATGTCGCGACTGGACGCAAACACATAACCCTTGCCGTCGATTTCCACGCCGGTGGAACAAATTTCAACATCCAGCAAACTGCCGTCCTTGCGTTTGTGGACGGATTCAAAAATGCGGCTGCTGCCTATCAGTTGGTGGAATGCCGTGCTCAGCTCCTCGGATGAAAACTGGTCATCCCAATCACGCACATTGAGCCGCAGCACCTCATCGCAGCTATAACCCAGCATTTTGCAGAAACCGTCGTTGGCTTCCAGCACGTTGCCTTCCACATCCAGAATGTGAATACCTTCCAACGAGGTTTGCATCAGCGTCCGGTTGCGGCGCAACTGCGCTTCGGTGGCGTTCATGGCGGCGCGTTGTTCGCTGATGTCCACCCCCATACCGATCAGCATGGAGCGGCCGTTGTAGCCCACGCGCCGACCGGTAAAGTGGTAGGGGATCGCCGTGCCGTCTTTGGCCACGATAGAGGCTTCTGTCGTTGCCTCGCCGTGCTCGAACACCCGGCGGGTTGCGTTTTCGATTCTGGTTTTATCCTCGCCCCCGAACAGTTCCAGCGGGTTGCAAAACAGGATTTCATCCCGGCTGCGTTGCGTCACCTGCTCCAGATTATGGTTCCACAACAGGAAATCGCCCTGCCTGTCCATCATGTAAAACACGCCCGGCAACGATTCGATCAGCTCTTTGCGGAACGCGTTTTCGCGCGCCAGCACCTCGCTATCCGACAGTTTGTCCAGCATGCTGTTCAAGGCAGCGGCGAGTTCGCCGATTTCGCCGCCGCCCTCTTGCGCCAAGCGCATTTCGCGTTCGCCTGCGCCTATCCGTTTCGCGGCGGCGGCGATACGCTTGAGCGGTGCGAACGTGCGGCGCAACAGCAACAAAAACATCACCGCGACCACGAACACAACCAACAGCGTCAAATAAAGATCGGGCGCAACAATGCTGGCCGCTTGTTCGGCCACCACTTCCGCCGGAATGTGGTGCGCCAGCAGCAGAAAACGCGCCGGATTGCCGGCATCGAAAAACACCCGCTGCGCCGCCACAAAATGCGCGCCGCTGCCGCCGTTGGCTTCATGCAGCGGCAGATAATTCAACTTCTGCGACTCGTAAATCTGTTTTAGCGTATGAAAATCGTCGGTGATTTTTTGCTTGCCGCCGAACTCGAAATCGAACGCGCGCCCGGCATCGGGATGCAACAGAAAACGCCCGTGCTGATCGGCGATCAGCGCCTGCACGCCGGGCGGCAGGCCGCTGCGCGCCGACTCGAACAACGCGTCGACATCCTGATTGATAACCACCATGCCGAAGATATGCCCGTTCGCGTCGAACACCGGCGTGACCGCGCGCAAGGTGGGACGGTGCGGCACTTCGATTGCGCCGTGCTCCCGATTGAGATCGAATTCGGAAAGATGAACCCTGCCCAGCCCCAGCCCCAGCCCGGCCTTGAAATAATCGCGCTCGCCTTTGGCTTGCAGGGCTTCGCGCGGCATCACCTCAACGCGACCGTCTTTCGTCCGCCCCACCCGCACCAGCTCGCGCCCCCCATCCGCCACGCCGATATAACGCACCTGAAAACAATCTGGATTGGCGCGCAGAAAGGCGGAAAAAATTTCCTGCAAACGCAATTCCCAAGTGGCGTAGGAATTTTTTTCGCGCGGGTCCACTCCGTGGTTCGCCGTGGCGCGCACGATGCCGGAGATGGGCGGAACGTTGGACAGAAACAGGGTGTTGCGGCGCAGCGTTTCGATGTTCTGAATCATGCGCACTTTTTCGGAACTTAACGCAGCTTCCAGATCGGCTTTGCGCCCCTCGATGAACGCCTCGCGCAGCCGCCCGCTTTCGGGAACAATCCACAACAGCGCTCCCGCCGCCACCAGCATTAACACACCCAGCGTAATACGCGTCGATAACCGGACCGAATTCAGATTCATACGGATCGTTTCCTGTGGGAAGCAGATACGCCGGATGCTATCAGGTTGTGATGGGTGCGCAACCTGAAAATGGCAGGATTGAAATTGTGGGATTTAAACCTGCACCTTGCCCGCAAGGCGCATGGATAGGGCATCTACGTCATGCGCATCACGTAGATCGCCTATTGGCGCGCTTCTCCAGAGGGTGGCATTACAAAATAACGGTCTGTTGCAGCGCGAAACACAAATCCTGCCAAGCCTTGGCTTTTTCGCTGGGGCTACGCAGCAGGTAGGCGGGGTGGAAGGTAACGATGAGCGGAATGCCTTGATAGTCATGCAACATTCCGCGTAACGAACCCAGCGTGGCATCGCGCCCAAGCAACGCGCTGGCGGCGGTTTTGCCCAGCGCCACGATGAGCTTGGGCTTGATCAGCGCGATTTGTTGGTGCAGGTATGGCAGACAGGTGGCGATTTCGTCCGCATCCGGGTTGCGGTCTGCGGGCGGGCGACATTTGACGACGTTGGCGATATACACTCTGTTCCCACGTTTCAATTTGATCGCGGTCAACATGTTGTCCAGCAACTTGCCCGCCTGCCCCACGAACGGTTCGCTGCGCGTCTCTTCGTCTTCAGCCGGCCAGTCACCGACAAACAACCACTCGGCGTGTTCGTCGCCCACGCCGAACACGGTTTGCGTACAGCCCGCGCGCAAATTGCAGGCGGTGCAGTTTTTTACTTTTTGTTTGAGTTCGGGCCAGTTCAAACCTATTGGGTTTTGCACTGATTGTTCAACCGCCGAAACTTCGTCATTCCGGCGAAGGCCGGAATCCAGTTGATTAACCATCTCCCGCGAAGGCGGGGCAAATTCACTGTTTGGTTGCGACTCCAATTCGTTTTGTCCGCTGCGCGGGTTGTTTGTTTGAACTGGATTCCGGCCTTCGCCGGAATGACGGGTGGAGGCGTTGACCGATGTTTGCGCAGCATCGCGCCGCACCCACAGCGGATAAAGGTTCAACTCGCGTAATACATTTTCGTCTCTCAAGTTCACAGCTCGCATCCCATTAAAATCGCATCTTCGCGCCCGTTCAGCGCCGGATAATAATCGCGGCGCAGGCCGATGTTGGTAAATCCCGCCTTGCGGTACAGCGCAATCGCGGGCGCATTGGAAGCGCGCACTTCCAGCACCATCCGCATCATATTCTGGCGGCGCGCCAGCGCCATCATCTCGTCCAGCAACTTGCGCCCCCAGCCCCGCTGCTGGAAAGGCGCGGCGATGGCAATGTCCAGCAACTCCGCCTCATCCACCGCCAGCATCAGCACCGCAAAGCCGAGCATTTGCTTGTCCAGCTCAAGCACTTTGCACAAATATTGGCTGCGCAATGCATCGCTAAAATTCCCCAACGTCCAAGGATGAACATGCACCTCGCGCTCGATGCGCAGCACCGTTTCCAGATCGGCTTCGGTCATGTCGCGCAGGATCATTTTGAAACCTTAATTAGCCACGGATGAACACGGATGAAACACGGATGGTGTGGTTGGGCGTTCGGTTTATCAGTGTTTCATCCGTGTTCATCCGTGGCTCAATTTTGTTTTGGTTCATTTTGCAGTCCGTTCGCTGGTCT
>JAGVNQ010000132.1 GCA_020053195.1 Sideroxydans sp. | reverse complement strand
CACCGTGATGCCGCCGGGTTATTTGTGCTGTGGCTATCCGCAGAGCGCGTCCGGCTTCGAGGACAAAGGCACGCAGATCACCACCGACAACCGCGTGTTGTTCCACCGCGTGGCGAACACACTGAACTACCTCGACATCAAGACGGTGATCGTGTCCTGCGGCACGTGTATGGATCAGTTGCTGCAATACCAGTTCGACAAAATATTCCCCGGCTGCCGCTTGCTGGATATTCACGAATATCTGCAGGAGAAAGGCATCAAACTTGAAACACCCACAGGGAAACGTTATCTCTATCACGACCCTTGCCATTCGCCGATGAAGACGCACGCACCACTCAAAGTAGCGAGCGAGTTGATGGCAACACCGATTGCGCTGAGCGACCGCTGCTGCGGCGAAGCGGGAACCTTCGGCATGAACGTGCCGCATATCGCCACGCAGGTGCGCTTCCGCAAGGAAGAGGAAATCCGCAAAGGCGCGGACTCCTTGCGCACCGACGGCTACACGGGCGAAGTGAAGATTCTCACTTCCTGCCCGGCTTGTTTCCAGGGTTTGAGCCGTTACGCCGAAGACGCGGACACCAACACCGATTACATCGTGGTGGAGCTGGCGCGGCATCTGCTCGGTGCGGACTGGCAAAACCAATTTGTGACGAAGGCGAATGACGGCGGTATTGAACGCGTGTTGTTATAGGAGGTATAAATGTTTTCCAAGCAGCCTACCGACGATTCTGTCAAACCCGCCTTCACCGATGCCGCCGCTTGTTCGGCGTGGCTGGGGCAGTTGCAGCTGACCAACCTGACTCAGGCGCAAAGCACGTTGCGCAAACAGTTGGATGACCTCAACCGTTACCCCTTGAGTGGCGCGGAGCGCTTTCAGATTCTGGAGTTGTTGCGTGAAACCGTCGCCATGGTGCAAGGCAATTTCGCCCGAAAACTGGGCGGCAAAAAACTGCCGCTTTCCGAAGACGAATTCGCGCCGCTGTTCGCGCTTTCCGAGTTGTGGCAAAGCATGCTCAACGGCTATTTGCGCTGCCTGCACACCGTTGCGGATGAAGCGCAACCCGCCGCCCATACCGCATTGTTGTGCGAACGCACCCTGCTGCACGCCAGTTTGCAGATCGACGATTTCGTGCAAGCCGGTTGCGAGCCCGCATCGAAACTCTGGTTGCAATTGCACGCGATCTTCGCGCATGCCGAAAAATTGGGAGTGCACAAGGATGCGGTGGCGGACGAGTTATATCAGCCCGGAGTGCCGGTCAGTTGCAGCACGCTGTACGCCGCCACGCTGCTGGTTCATCACGCGCGGCTGACGGGAATATCGCGTAGCCAGTCGCAAATCGCCACGCGCTGGCTGTGCCAGTGGAGCGAAGCGTTGAGCGTGGAGCTGCGTTGCAGTGTTAGCAAACAGGATGCGCCACCGTTGGCGGTTGACCTTACCTTGGCGCAAGGCTTGATGCCCTTGGCGCAAGCGCGCCAACAAAACAGCGTGCGTTATCTGGCGATGGTTCCGCTGTCCAAAATGATCCGGGTGAAAACTATTCTGCTGCAACAGGGCAAAACGCCGGCGGAGATTGATCTGGGCAACGACATGTCGGGCAAGGACTGCATCGAGCTGTTGAACAAACTGCATGCGTATTGGTGCGAAAGCAGAGAGCCTTCTTTGGCCGATACACCGCGCCCGTGCCCCAGCGATCTTTTCTGCATCGGCATGGACCAAATCTATGCGCAGATTTCGGGCAAGCCGTACAAGCCGCCCAAAGATGCTTCCAAGTCGAGCCAGGAGGCGCAACGCCAGATCGAAACTTTCGGGCGCGTGCTGAATAACACCGGCAAACATGCGACAAAAAATCTGGGCTTCGTGCCGGAAGAATGGCTGATCGAAGAAGACAGCCTGCTGCGCGGCCGCTTCCTGCGTTTGAATAAAGAGGGAGAGCGACTAGGCCAGCACCAGCTCATCAGCGTGTTCCCGCCGAATTCCACCAACCACAAAGCGGCCATCATCGACATGGTGCGCCTCACCCAACACGGCCAGCTCTACATCGCCGTGCATTATTTCCCCGGACAGCCGCAGGCCGTCATCGCGCGCGGCAACACCGACAACGACATGCTGAAATCCGGCGCAACCGCCGCCCTGCTCCTGCCCGCGCTGGAAAAACTGCGCATCCCCGCCAGCCTCGTGCTGCCGCGCGACTGGTTCAGCCCCGGACGCAAACTCGAACTCAACCTGCCCAACAACACCAAACAAAACGTGGTGCTGGGATTCAGCGTGGAAAAAGGAGTGGACTGCGAACGGGTGAGTTACAAACTGGCTTGATTGGGAAGGGTGAAGGGTGAAGAGAGAAGGGTAAAAACCCGGCTCTGCGAATCCAGCATACGGGTGCAATGCCCGTTGGTTACCTCAAAGAGGTTTTGCACAACCCCGCCTCATGGAGAAGCGCATGGATAGGGCATCTACGCGTTGCAATTGACGGAGATGCCCTATCCATGCGCCTTCCCGTGATATGCCTTTTTGAAAAACATCCGCAGGGGCGATTTTTTTCAGGCGGCGAGGTTGGGGTGAATCAATGGGTGACCCATTGATTCCCAATTGCCGAATCAAGCCGATATCTGACAACGACAGCAACCCGATTACCGATTCCATTTGTCTTTGTCACCGCCCTTATCTTTTTCGTCACGATCATTTTTGCGTTGATCGTGCGGCACGGTCACAGTGGCCGAGGCCGTCGTTTTATTGCCCGAGGCATCGGTGGCGGAGTAGGTCACGGTGTATATCCGTCCGGTTGGAACAGTCGCTGCGTCTATGTCGCTACGGTGGTCTTTTTCGCGGCGGTCGTCGCGCTCGCGCCCGTCCCTGTTATCCCACTCGCCACGGCGCTCGGCGCGCAGCCGGAACTGGCGGTCATCCGTGCCCAGCGCCGCATCCCGGATGTCTTCCGCTTCCAGTTTTTCGTTGGCGGTGATGGATTCGAGCTTGATTTCCGGTTCGGGGTCGTAGTCGTCCTGTGTCGTGATAGCGGCAGTGATAGGAACGGATTTTTCGTTGGGCGACCAGAGGGTGTCTGGGGTTAGTTTGACTGATAGGGTGGGCAGTGCATTATCAAGCTTGGTAAACGGCATCTCGACCGATGTAATAACTGTCCCATCTGGATTTCTGGTGTTGTTGTCGAGTAGATATACCTGACCATATGCGGTCAGGTAGCCAGTTGACTGATACTCCTTTGGGACATACAGCTCTGCGATGCTGCTTTGCGTTCCCGGCCATATAAAATTCGCTCCAGAAGATTTCTTTGGAGGGGGGGTCATGCTGTTTTCGACTCCCCGCATCATAATTTTGGTTTTAGGCTCAGGCATATAGTCGAATTGAAAAACAACAATAGAGCAATCCATGTAATAAAAGGGCTTGCAATGTTCCGTGCTTAGTTGGACAGGTATATCAGAATATGCGGGGTTTAATGACCATGGTTTTCCGGGAAGTTCTTTGCCGGGCGCATTAAGTCCAATACTGGCTTGATAGATAATGCTGTACGAATTATTAACAATCTGATACCGATATACGATTTTTTCACCCTGATGTATTCCCCATGCGTTGATCTTGATAGGGACATCAGCATATACAACCAAGGGGGCAAAGTTTGCGATCAGGAATATTGCTCCGATAATTGCTTGTCGATTTAATTGAATTTTCATGATGTTCCTTTCATTACTGGATATGCCAAGGTTCGCCGGAAACCGCTGTATGCGTTACGCCGCAGTTGGAAAATATTGTCGTTTTCTGTGCTTCGGTCAGTCCATGTGGCGTAAGGTCAAACGCGGTTCCTGATTCATGCCTAGATGTACCTGGAGTTGCAACCGCCTGACCAGATTGAAGTGAATGCTTTGACATTTCTGCGCTGACCTTGTTTCTTAAGAACTGACATTCAGGGTGCGCATTCATCAAGTCATTGTCCAACAGCTCATCTTTCTGAACAATTTCAAATAAATGCTGTTGGTACTGTGTGGGGCGATATGCAGAAGTTGCCGTGTAGGTTCCATTGATTGCAGTGATCCCATTTTGGACACATGTCAGTTTAGTTTGATAATCTGAGGTCAATTGATCCGGTCGCCAGCGATTTCCATTTTCAAACCCTTCTGCAACAGGATCGGAAAAAGGCGGCGATGTCAATCGCGGAATCTGGCATCCTGACACCTTTATCGTCCCCGTCGCCTCATTCGTGCAGTTGGTGCAGCTTGCCGTGATGGTGTGCGTGCCGCCCGCCACGGGGGCGATGAAGGTGAAGTTGAACTTGCCGCTTCCATCGGTGTTTCCGGCGACCGGCAGCAGTTTGCCTTCGTGCGCATTGGCAACCTGTCCGTCATCGTCGGGCACAACGGTCGGTGTCAGGCTGACTTGTGCGCCGCTTTTGACTTCGCCTGCACTTGTCTTCACTTCTGCATAAGCCGCGCGCGTGCCGCCGGCCACCACTTCGCCGCCAAGGCCGGAGAGGGCGATGGTATAGGTTTCAGCCACCTCCCGCGAACATGTCTTCCCGCCCACATCGAGCACGAACACCGGTTCGCCCGCCGGTACGTCTGGACAGCGGGTGGGGCTGTCGCATTGCAGGGTTGTGGTGGTGTGCGATGGGTTAACGTAGGGGTTCTTGGTGGGGGAGTTGGTCACATTCAGGGTGTAGCCTGCGGGACATTTCTGGCTGACCATCGTTTGGTTGACTTGCCCGGGACTGTTGGGGTTAGAAGCGAACTGAACCACGCATTGTTGAAAGTAGTCCGCCATGCCGCCCAGATAGCTGTCGTAAATAGGCGCGAGGTGCATCCGGTAGGGAAACAGGTGCGGCACATGAAGCAACATGTCCATATATTTTTTGGCGGCAACTGTGCATGCTGCCATGGCGCTGGGGTAGCCATCGAACAGGGCGGGATTGCCGGAGGGCGGGTAGTTCAAATCGCCGATGAACCATGCGGTGATGGAAGGGATGGTGGAGGCTTCCGCGATGGAGGGTTTGGTTTCTGTCCACGCTTGGGCGGCAAGCGGCCATGCGAAACCTGTCAGGAGAAGAATAACTATCCGGCTTGTTCTGCAAAGGTTTAACCATATCATGGTTGCACCCCGAGTTCTGGCAGTTTGCCGGATTGAGTGCTCCGCGCATTTATTGCCTGTTGCCTGTTGCCTGTTGCCTGTTGCCTGTTGCCTGTTGCCCAAAACAATAACGTATTCATCGCTTCCCCTTTGGAATATTGAATGCCGATTATTTTTTAGCTTCCTCCTTCAAGCAGGCGCACTGTCCCATGCGGGATTGCGCCCTGTCAATGACCTTGAAATTGTTGTGGCATTTCGGCTATTCAAAATACATAACTATCCGGGAACGCCCGCCAATAGGCGATCTGCAACATTCACTACTCGAAGATTCCCGTATTTATTGGCTTTGCGCGATGCGCTTGGCCGGAAACACCAGCGCGAAGGTGCTGCCTTTGTTTTCTTCGCTGGCGACATCCAGTTTGGCTTGGTGGCGGATGGCGATGTGTTTGACGATGGCGAGACCCAATCCGGTGCCGCCGGTTTCGCGCGAGCGGCTGCGGTCGATGCGGTAGAAACGTTCGGTGAGGCGCGGGATGTGTTGCGCGGCGATGCCGATGCCGGTGTCTTTGACGGCAAAAATGGCCTGCCCTTCGCGCTCCAACCAGCTCAGGGTGATCGTGCCGTCGTGCGGGGTGTAACGGATGGCGTTGGTCAGCAGGTTGGTGAAGGCGCTGCGTAATTCTTCGTGGCTACCCAACAAATTGGCATGACTTTCGATCTGCAATTGCAGGGTGTGTTTGCCTTCGCTCAGCAATTCTCCCTGACGGTAAACCTCGTCCAGCAATGAGCGGATTTCTACGAATTCTTCGCGCAAGGGGTTGTGGTCGTTTTCCAGGCGCGACAGGGTGAGCAGGTCGTCCACCAGACTTTTCATGCGGTGTGTTTGTTCACCCATCAGTTGCAGGGCGCGGCGCGACATGTCGTTTTCCAGATGCTCCATATCGTGCAGGGTTTCGACGAAGCCATTGACCACGGTGAGCGGGGTGCGTAATTCGTGCGAGACGTTGGCCACGAAATCGCGGCGCATGTTTTCGATACGTTCCAGTTGGGTGATGTCGCGGCTGATGAGCAAGCGTTTGTTGTTGCCGTAAGCGATGAGTTTGACCGAGAGCACCAGGTTGTCGCGGCGGTGATCGCGCAGGATCAGCGGTTCGGTAAAATTTCGCGCCGCCAGATAATTCACGAATTCCGGTTGGCGCGCGAGGTAGGTGATCTGTTGCCCGAGGTCGCGCTCACTGTCCAAACCGAAATGATTTTCCGCCAGCACGTTGCACCATTCGATACGGTCCGCCGCGTCCAGAATCGCCACACCTTCCGGCAAGGCCGAGGTGGCCTGTTCCATCTGCTGCAAAGCGCTGGAATTCATTTCGCATTCTTTGCGGTGGCGTTGCGACATTTTATCAAGTTGCGAAAATGCGTCTTCCCATATCCCCGTACCGTCCGGCACTGGTTGCGCTTCGGGAGCGGCCAGCCATTTCTCCAACATGGCGAGGTTGCGCAAATGCATGCGCAAGCGCAGCAAAATTCCGATGCCAAAAAACAGCGCGGCGGGCAACGCGCCCGCAATCGGCCACAGCAGCAGGGCGAGCACGCCCAGCACGATCGGATAAACTAAAGCACGTTCCCAGAAATCGCTCACGGCGAAACCTCAAAAATAAACTGGCGGCATTATACGGGGGGATGTGGGTGAGTCAGTCGTTAGTCGTTAGTCGCTAGTTATTAGTTGGTTTTGTCGCAACTGCGTTGCGGCTTTTAACTACAAACTAACGACTAACGACTAACGACTAGCGACTAGCGACTAATAACTATTCTTTAGAAAACCGATAACCGCTGCCGCGCACGGTTTGCACCAAGCTGTCCAAACCGGACGCTTCCAGCGCCTGGCGCAGGCGGCGGATATGGACATCGACAGTGCGCTCTTCGACGAACACGTGGTCGCCCCACACTTGATCCAGCAACTGCGCGCGGCTATACACGCGCTCAACGTGGGTCATGAAGAAATGCAGCAGACGGAACTCGGTCGGCCCCAGATCAATGTTCTCGCCCTTGGCGCTGACGCGGTGGGTGGTGGGCGACAACTCCAGCCCTTCGACCTTGATCGTTTCGTCGCTCATCTGCGGCGCGCGGCGGCGCAACACGGCGCGGATGCGCGCCATCAATTCGCGCGGCGAAAACGGTTTGGTGATGTAGTCGTCGGCTCCGGCTTCCAGCCCTTGAATTTTGTCGCGCTCGTCGGTGCGCGCGGTGAGCATGATGATGGGGATGTCGCGCGTGCGCGAATCGGCACGCAGGCGGCGCGCCAGCTCGATGCCGGACGTGCCGGGCAACATCCAGTCGAGCAGGATGAGGTCGGGCAAGGCGCTATTGATATGCGACAGCGCGGAGGCGGCATCGTAAGCCTGTATCGCGCGGAAGCCGCATTGCGCCACGTTAAAAGCCAGTAGCTCCTGAATCGCCGGTTCGTCTTCGACCAATAATATGTTCGCTGTCGTCATCATTTTCTCCATCTCTCTTTATTTGTAATTGCGATGGTATGAAAGAATTGTGACAGCAACATGACAGTCATTTCATAAAAAAACAAAAACATTTTTGCCACAGAGGACACAGAGATCACAGAGAAAGACAAAATCCCAAAAAACTAGCGGCTCATGCTTTCTTGACTATGCTTGAGTTATCACCTTTCGTTTCTCTCTGTGTCCTCTGTGTTCTCTGTGGCAAATAGGTTTTGCTTGGGTTATGTAGTGTGTTGCTAATGGTGATGCGACACGCCGTGTTTGCCGATCAGGTTGGGCAACATTGAACCCAGCAACATGCCGCTGATACTGAACAGCAAACCGACCAGTTGCGGCGGCCAGTAGGTATCCGGTTGCAGCACTTCCAGCAGCAGCCACGAGCCCAGTCCCAGCGCGATGGATAACAACGCGCCCTGATTGTTGGCGCGTTTCCAGTACAGGCCGAACGCCAGCGGCACAAACGCGCCCACCAGCGTGACCTTGTAGGCGTTTTCCACCATGTGAAAAATACTCGATTCTGAATTCATGGCGAACCACAACACCATGCAGCCGAAGGTCGTCAGGATGATGCGCATGGTGCGCAGCATTTGCTGGTCGCTCATGTGTTTGAGCGCGTAGTGTTTGAGGATGTTCTCGGTGAACATCACCGACGGCGCGAGCAGCGTGGCCGAAGCGGTGCTCATAATGGCCGACAACAACGCGCCGAAAAACAGCACCTGCGCGAACAGCGGGGTGTGGTTCAAAATCAGGCTGGGCAACACCATCTGCGCGTCGCTTTCGAGCAAAGCGCCGAACACTTTGGGATCGATCACCAGCGCGGAATAGGCGAGAAACATCGGGATAAAGGCGAAGCCGAAATACAACACCCCGCCCCCCACCGCACCGCGCACCGCCGTTTTTTCATCTTTGGCGGAAGTCATGCGCTGGAACACGTCCTGCTGCGGAATCGAACCCAGCATCATGGTCAGCGCCGCGCCGATGAACGGAATCCACGCCTGCATACCGCCGCCAGTCGGGAACAGTTGCAGCTTGCCTTCGGCCTGCGCCAGACTCACCACATGCCCCACGCCGCCCGCGTCGCCGCTAATCAGCACGCCGATCAGCAACAAGGCCGCCATGATGATAGTCATCTGCACGAAATCGAGCAGCGCCACCGACCACATGCCGCCGAAGATGGTGTAACTGAGCACCACCGCAATGCCGATGACCATGCCGATCTGCTGCGTGATCGCGCCGTCGCTGACGATGTTGAACACCAGCCCCAGCGCCACCACTTGCGCGGAAACCCAGCCGAGATAAGAAATCATGATGCACACCGACATAATGAGCTCGACCGCGTGGTTGTAACGTGAGCGGTAATAATCGCCGATGGTCAGCAAGTTCATGCGGTACAGCAGCGGCGCAAAAAACAGCCCTGCGATCACCAGACACAAACTCGCTCCGAAAGGATCGGCGACCACTCCGGCCAAGCCCTCTTGCACGAACGTGGCCGAAATGCCCAGCACCGTCTCCGCGCCGAACCAGGTGGCGAACACCGTCGCCGTCACCACCGGCAACGGCAAATTGCGACCGGCCACCACAAAATCGCGCGAGTTATGCACGCGGGAAGAAGCGTAAAGACCGATGCCGACCGACACCAGCATATAAAAAGCAACGAACCAGATCAGCATGGGAAATGTCTCGCAAGTCGAATGATGGCGGGCATTTTAGCAGCGTTCTCGAAAACGAAAAGCACGCCGCGCAGAGTGCATTTTTTATTGCACAGGAAATTTTTTCCAACACACCTTGCCCGCAAGCCAATAAATACGGCCATCTCCATCAAGTGCATGACGTAGATCGCCTATTGACGGGCGTTCCCATGAGGTTGGCTTGCAATATTCCATGCGCGAAGCTCAAGCGCAAACTTGCTCGCACCACAAATAAGCATTTCCTTATTGAGACGAATCCAATCTGGTGCATTCCGCTTTGGGATATTTCTTTTTCAGCCCAATTCTTCGTTAATAAATCCGCAATATCCATCTGGCATGCTGCTTGCTAAATTATTCCTGCATTTATCGTTTTCGATTATTTTTTCGGAGGTCAGCATGTCAAACGAAGAAGTGTTTTTCAAGTGGTTGCCCGACTACAGCGTCAGAATTCAAGCCATCGACGACCAACATCGGGAACTGGTCAACATCCTCAACCGCCTGTTCATCGCGGTGTCCAGACGCGAAGGCGACTCGGTTGTTGCCGGGATTCTGGATTCGCTGATGAGCTACACCCAGACGCATTTCGCGCTGGAAGAAAGCCTGATGCGCCAGGCCAAATACAAAGACCTGGAGCCGCACATCGCGGAACACCGCCTGCTGATCGCCAAGCTCGACACGCTCACCAAGAAATACCTGCTGGAAGAAAAGCCGATCTATTTCGAAATGCTGAGTTTTCTGAAAAGCTGGCTGAGGGAACACATTCAGGGCGTGGACATGAAATATAGCGCGGCGTTGTTGCAAGCCGGATTTTCGGTTACCGAATGGGAATATGAAGCCGAAGCCGAAATGCGCCGTATGTCAAACTCGAAAAACTGGTGGGAAGTTTGGAAGGCGGCTTGAAACCGCCATCAATAAAACTTGTTTCCCGCAGATTACACAGATTAAACCCCAATAGCTCCATCCCTGTAGGAGCGAGCTTGCTCGCGAAAGCTATTCGCGAGCAAGCTCACTCCTACAAGGTTTTTCGGCCTAATGAATTATCCGGGGAAAAACAAAAGACTCCCGCAGGAGCCTTTTGTTTTGAAGCGAATCGAACTGCTTACAGTTCTTTGGCGTGGGATGCCAGATACTTCGCCACACCTTCTGTCGAAGCGTTCATGCCGGCTTTGCCTTTGCTCCAGCCTGCCGGGCAAACTTCGCCGTGTTCTTCGGTGAATTGCAGCGCGTCAACCATACGCAACATTTCGTCGATGTTGCGTCCCAGCGGCAGATTGTTCACCACTTGGTGTTGCACCACGCCTTTTTTATCGATCAAGAATGAGCCACGGAACGCCACGCCGCCGTCAGCTTCCACGTCATATGCTTTGCAAATTTCGTGTTTGACATCGGCAACCAGCGTGTAGCGCACTTGGCCGATGCCGCCTTTTTCAATCGGGGTATTTTTCCAGGCCAGATGGGTGAATTGCGAGTCGATGGAGCAGCCGATCACTTCCACGTTGCGTTTCTTGAATTCATCCAGACGGTGATCGAAGGCGATCAGTTCGGACGGACAGACGAAGGTGAAGTCCAGCGGATAGAAGAACAATACCGCGTGTTTGCCTTTGGTGATTTCGGAAAAAGTGACGGATTTGATTTCATTGTTGCCGAGAACGGCATTGGCGGTGAAATCCGGGGCTTGCTTACCTACGAGTACGGCCATGTTAATCTCCTTTTTATTGGGGTTGATATGTTCTTGAGTGAAATGCTAGGGTATGAAATTTACCAGATGCATGTTGGCTGTCAACAGAATGATGCAAATTTTTTCACCCGCCGCCGTCGGCGCGACAGCCGAACCCTCGGTCGTGAAGCTTGCGACAAAAAATTTTTTAACGCATTGTCAAAAGTTGTGGCATGCTTTTCGCATAAATTGCGGTTACGATGAACATTCAACCCGAAAAACAGGAGATAGATATGACAAGCGATAACGATGAAGTATTTTTCAAGTGGTCCCCCGAGTACAGCGTTCAGATCAAAACGATCGACGACCAACACAAGGTGTTGGTTGATATTCTCAACCGTTTGTTCGTCGCGGTGTCCAAACGCGAGGGCGACAAAGTGATCGCCGGGATTCTGGATTCGCTGATGAGCTACACCCAGACCCACTTCACGCTGGAAGAGCGGCTGATGCGCCAGGCGAAATACGCCGATCTCGAATCGCACATGCAAGAACACAGAATGTTGATGGAAAAGCTCGACGCGTTGAGCAAAAAATATCTGCTGGAAGAAAAGCCCATCTATTTCGAGATGCTCAGTTTCCTCAAGACCTGGCTCAAAGAACACATCATGGGCGTGGATCAGCGCTACAGCGCCGCGTTGAGAGATGTCGGCTTCTCGGCTGATTCTTGGGAGAGGGAAGCCACCGCAGAATTCACCGCCATGTCGGAAAAGAAAAAGTGGTGGGAGATGTGGAAGTAATCCTGCTTAGGCTTCTGCGGGCATAACGTTGGCTGTGAACTGCATGCGGTGCAGTTGCGCGTAAACACCGCTCTGCGCCAGCAGTTCAGCGTGAGTGCCGGTTTCAACAATCCGGCCTTTTTGCAGCACCACGATACGATCCGCTTTCTCGATGGTGGAGAGGCGGTGCGCGATCACCAGCGTGGTGCGGCCTTGCATCAAAGTTTCCAGCGCCGCCTGCACATGGCGCTCGGACTCGCTGTCCAGCGCAGAAGTCGCTTCATCCAGAATCAAAATCGGCGCATCTTTGAGAATGGCGCGCGCGATGGCGATACGCTGACGTTGTCCGCCGGACAGGCGCACCCCTTTTTCCCCCACCAACGTTTGCAAACCTTGCGGCAAGTCACGGATAAATTCCATGGCGTGCGCGGCGGTGGCAGCGGCGATGATCTCGGCCTCCGGCACTTCGCGCATTTGCCCGTAGCTGATGTTGGCGGCGATGGTGTCGTTGAACAGCACCACCTCCTGGCTCACCAGCGCGATGTTGGCGCGCAGGCTGGCCAGCGTGACATCGGCCAGATCGTGCCCGTCCAAAGTAATGCGCCCCGCCGTTGGCAAATAAAAGCGCGGCAACAAATTCGCCAACGTGCTTTTGCCGCTGCCCGATGCGCCGACCAGCGCAACAGATTGTCCGGCGGGTATATCGAGGCAAATGTCATTCAGCGCCAACCTGTCATCTTCCTGATAAGACAGGCTGATGTGTTCGAACGCCAGCGCGCCGGTGGCGCGCGGCATTTCCTGGTTGCCGCTATCGGTTTCGCTGGGCGTGTCGAGCAAAGCGAACACACTCTCCGCCGCCGCCAGCCCGCGCTGCACAAATTCGTTGATGCTGGTGATGCGTTTCAGCGGCGTGGTCAACATCAGCATGGCCACGACAAACGACAAGAAACCGCCGACCGTGGTGGCATCGCTTTTGGCCTGGTCAATCGCCAGATAAATCACCACCGACAACGCGATGGCCGCCACCATTTGCACGATGGGCACGTTGGCCACGCCCGCCGCCGCCTGTTTCATCATGTGGCGGCGCACCCAGTTGATTTCTTCGCCGAAGCGCTCTTTCTCGTAGCGTTGCCCGCCGAACAGCTTGACCACTTTGTGCGCGGTCACACTTTCTTCGATCACCTGAGTGATGCTGCCCATGGCTTTCTGCGTATCGCGGCTGGCGCTGCGCAGGCGCAGGTTGATGGAGTGAATCACCCACGCCACGATGGGCGCGATGGTCAGCGTCAGCAGCGTCAGTTTCCAATCCAGATAAAACAACCAACCGAGCAAACCGAGAATGATGATGGAATCGCGGATGGTGATGGTCACCACGTTGGTGGCGGCGGCGGTGACGTTGGTGACATCGTAAGTGAGTTTGGAAATCAGCGAGCCGGTGGCGTGATCGTCGTAATAACGCGTGGGCAACGACAGCAATTTGGCGAACATCTCGGCGCGCAAATCCATCACCACGCGGTTACTCACCCAATGGATGGCGTACGAACCGAAGAATGCGGCCAAGCCGCGCACGAAGAAAATCACCAGAATAAAGATCGGTGCCCAATGCATCACCGCGTCATCCTTGTTGACAAACGTGCCATCAAGGAAAGGCTTGAGCAATGCGGGCAACAGCGGCTCGGTCGCCGCCGCCACCACCATGCCGAGTATCGAAATGGCGAACACCCGCCAATGCGGGCGGACGTAGCGCAGCAAGCGCAGATAAAGTTGGGCGCTGGTCATGCGGGCAGAAATTGCAACGGGGCGAAATCAGGCCGCATCTTTTTCGTGATGGAGTTTGTTGCCGAGTTGCGCGAAAAAGAGCTGCGTGCCCACGGCGACACCGATATACAACACGGCCACCGCGACATACGAACCGTAGTATTGCGCCACGCCCGACACAAACTCACCGGCACTCATGCTGTCGAAATATCCCGCGAGCAAATAGAAACTCACGTTGGCAATGACGAAGGCCGCGCTGCCCGCGACCACTGCCGCCGCCAGCAAACCAGCCAGACCTTTGGCGGAAAAATCGTGGCGCGGCGCATACCAGCGCCCGACAACCCACAATGCGCCGTAAGCAAACACCAGGAAGGAATAAGCCTGGGTCACGCACCAGCCGCTCACGCCGCTGTAATTAATCGCGTAGAAATCCACCAGCGCCGCTTCCAACAACAACAGCGCCAATACCAGCAGCGCCCCGCGCACGCGCCCCAGATACAAACCGCCCAGAAAAAATACCGCGTAAGACGCATCGGGCAAACTCAGCGCCGAGCCGAAATGGTTGTAGCGCGTCGCGGCCATCAACAGCACCAGCGCGGCAGCGATCCAGAATGTTTTGTTTTGCACAATGTTCATGATATTCCCCCAGAATTCCCGCCAGATTTTTACCGGCGGGAACTTTAACAGAAACGGCGTAATTCCGCCGTGCGCATTGCTATTGCTGGTAGTTCAACCCGACCAACACGGTGCGCCCCAAAGTGTTGTAACCATGCGCCAACATGTAGTCGCGGTTGAACAGATTATCCACTCGCGCCGACAGATCGAAATGCTTGTCCAACGCGTAGTTTACGCTGAGGTTTATCACGTCGTAAGCGGCTAGTTCCAGACGTTGCGTGGGATATGCGGTGATGTGATTGTCTTCGCGCACGCCGCTGTGTTGCCACTCCCCTCCCATTTTCAATGCGCCGAACTGCTGATTGATACCGACGCTGGAAAAGCTCTTGGCCCTGCGCAACAAGGTCTGCCCGGTCTGGACATCGCGCGGGTTTTGCCGGGTCGCCGCCAACTTCACCCCGGTATTACCGAACTGGACGTTGTAGTCCAATTCCAAACCATTGATACGCGCTTCATTCAAGTTCTGCATTACCCAGCTTGAATCGGCAACAATCAGATCGCGAATCCGGTTATCGAAATACACCGCATTCAAACGCTGCTCATTATTTTCGTAATGCAATCCCAACTCGCTGTTGCGCGATTGCTCCGGCTTCAGGTTGGGGTTTGCCCCCCATGAAACTGGTGCATGCGAATCATTGAAGGTGGGAGTCTTGAATGCGGTGGAAGTGTTGGCAGTTACACGCCAAGCCGGCGTTACATCGAAGCCGTAACCCAGCAGCCAGGTATTCGCCGTGCCGAAATCCGAATATTTATCGCGCCGCAAATTGAGCTGCACCTGCTGCACGCCATAGTTGCCGGTGTAGCCGGCGAACAGGCTGTCGCCCGTGCGCTCAGTCCGCGTGTACAGTGTTTGGCTGGCAACTTGCTGCTTCAGTTTTTCCAGCCCGACAATCAGCACATTGCTTTCTGCCAGATGCAGTGTGTTCTGCCATGTCAGCAGATTATTGGTGGATTTAAGCTCCGCACCGGCGACACCATTCAAAATATCCTGATAGTTGTCCACGCCCCTCGACAGTTGCAACTTGCTCTGCCAGTTATCACTCAGACGATTATCCGATACCACGGCGACCTTCTGAATGTGCGATTTGTTGTCGCTCACATTCGTCGAGGCAGCGAACGCGTTATCAAATTGGCTGGTTCCGTTGCTGTCAAAAACTGAGGCCGACAAACTGTGCGCATCACTGAAGGCGTGGCGCACATTCGCCGACAAACTGTTATTGCGGTATCCGTCTTTGTCCGGGTTAACGCCGGGAACAATGCTGGTACTGATCGCCGATACGCCGTCCGTCTTGAATTTCGAGAGTTGCAGATTGAATGCAGTACTGGCCACTTCGCCGCCAAAACCTGCGGCAGCGCGTTGCGTGTTATGCGAACCCGCACTGGCGCTGACATTGAAGGACGGCGCACCTTTGCCGCGCTTGGTGAATATCTGGATCACCCCGCCAATGGCTTCCGAACCATACAGACTACTGGCATTACCTCGTACCACTTCGATGCGTTCGATCTGCTCCAACATCAGCTGCTCGATTGCCGTAGCGCCGGTTGTCGCCGAGTTGATGCGCACTCCATCCAGCAACACCAAAGTTTGGTTGGAGTTCGTGCCGCGCAAAAACAGACTGCTCTGCTTGCCGATGCCGCCTTTCTGATAAACCTCTACTCCAGCCAAACCCTTCAACAACGCGGGCACATCGGCTGCTTGCGACGCTTGTATTTCTTTTTGCGAAATGACGGTGGTGTGCAACAAGGTTTGAGCCAGTGCTTGCTCCGAGCGCGTGGCCGTCACCACCACCTCATCCATCGTTTCAGTTGCAGCTTGCGCCAAGGGAATTGCCGCAAACAGCAATGCGGCGAGATAGAATTTTTGTTTCATGATGCTTCCTTGATTTAAGTTCCAAGCGACCCCGTTGGAACATTGAACAAAATCAGGAAAACGGCGAGAAGTGAGAATGACCCCGAAGAACGAGCATTCATGCGCCCCACGCGCATTTCCTGAACCTTCTTCCTGGCCGGTATCCGGGCTCACAAGTTTTGACGCATCGCCTTCCCATGCTTGCGCACAGTGGCTTGATGACACATCCACACTTGCTTACCGTTGCGGGGGCAGCACAGGCATCGGAAGTTAATACTTCCTCACCTGTTTCCCGTTTAACTGAAAGGCTTGCGCCCTTCTGCACCTTGAAGCGGGACGGATTCTACCAGAGCTTGCGCCGGAAAATTCCAAAGCACTTGCAAAACACTCCGTTACCGATTGACTTAACAGGGTTTTTAAAATTATAGTGCGGCCATGCATAGCGAACTCGACACCCTCGACCAAAAACTGTCCCAATTGGTACAACTCACGCAACGTTTGCGCGCCGAGAATATTCAATTGCGTCAGGAAGTCGCGGCGGCAGTGAGCCAGCAGCGCAAGAGTCAGGACAAGGTCAACGCAGCCGCGCAACGTTTGGAAACCCTGCTCTCCCAACTTCCCGAAGGTGCGCAATGAGCAAAGTCAGTTCACTCGATGTCACCATCCTCGACCGCGAAATGCGCGTCGCCTGCCCCGAGGATGAGCGCGCGGAATTGCTCGATGCCGTGGCTTATCTGGACAAAAAAATGCGCGAAATACGCGATGCCGGAAAGATCGCCTCGGTCGAACGTATCGCCATCATGGCCGCACTCAACATCACCCACGAACTGCTCACCACACGCCTAGGCGGCGGCTTTGACCTCGCCGAATTCAAGCGTAGAATGCAAGGCATGCAGGCAACCATTGATACCGCTTTAGCGGAACAGGATGAGTTGTTCTAGTTTGTCCCCTGCGGTGTTCGTCAGATTCATAATTCTTTGAACCAATGAGCTAATGCTTAGGTTGCGCCCCATTAAAGTTACTGTTGTGAGCGTCCTTAACGGACGCACCTGATGTGACCGGGAACCGACCCTCTTGAACCCAGGTTCAAGATATTGAATCAACGGCACAGGCGGGGGACTTCATTCCAGTGCGATCTTTCGGGGTCGCACTTTTTATTTGTGATGCATCATTCCCGCGCAGGCGGGAATCCAGTGATTTAATCAAAAATGCAGTTTGGGTTTGTCTTTGCTGCGCAAAGAAATATTGATTGACTGGATTCCCGCTTTGCGAGCCGCCGCTTCGCGGCTTGCCTGCTTACCCCTCTGCGCGGGAATGACGGAGTGGGATGGACGATATTAAAATGCGCTACTGGCTGATGAAATCCGAACCCGGCGATTGCAGCATTGACGACCTCGCCGCCATGCCCAAGCAAACCGTGGCCTGGTACGGCGTGCGCAACTATCAGGCGCGCAATTTCATGCGCAACCAGATGCAAGTCGGCGACGGCGTGTTGTTCTACCACTCCAACTGCAAACAACCGGGTATCGCCGGTATCGCCACCGTATGCAGCCCCGCTTATCCCGATGCCACGCAGTTCGACAAAAAGAGCAAATACTTCGACCCCAAAGCCACGCCGGAAACCCCGCGCTGGTTCAATGTGGACGTGAAGCTGGTGCAAAAGATCGCGCTCATTTCCATAGACGAACTGCGCAGCCATCCCGAGTTACAAAACCTGCGCACGCTGCAACGCGGCAATCGCTTATCCATCACGCCGCTCGATCCGGCGGAGTGGAAATTCATTACGACCCGACTGGTGAAAAAATAATGGAATGGTATTTCGCCTATTTGATCTTGGGTGCAATCGCCGGTTTTCTCGCCGGACTGTTCGGTGTCGGCGGCGGCTTGGTGCTGGTGCCGGTGCTGCTGATGCTGTTCGATGCGCAGCATTTTTCCTCCGAGTACGCCATGCATCTCGCGCTCGGTACTTCGATGGCGACCATCATCTTCACCTCGCTCGCCAGCATGCGCAAACACCACCAGCACGGCGCGGTGAACTGGCAAGTGGTGCGCCGCATCACCCCCGGCATCCTGCTCGGCACTGCCTTGGGCGCGCTGCTCGCCTCGCACATTCCCGCGCGCGGGCTGGCCATCTTTTTCACCCTGTTCGTATATTTCGCCGCCGCGCAAATCCTCATCGACAAACGCCCGCACGCCGCGCGCCAACTGCCCGGAATGGCGGGGCTGACCTTCACCGGCACGTTCACCGGATGGCTCAGCAGCATGGTCTCTATCGGCGGCGGCACCATCGTCGTGCCCTTCCTGCTGTGGTGCAACGTGCCCATCCGCCACGCCATCGGCACCGCCTCCGCCATCGGCTTTCCCATCGCCGTCGGCGGCACGTTGGGCTACATTGCCGTCGGCGCGCAACTCGATGCGTTGCCCCAACCGCATCTGGGCTACGTCTATCTGCCCGCCCTGTTCTGGGTCGCCCTCGCCACCGTGCTCACCGCGCCGCTAGGCGCGAAGGCCGCGCACAAAATGAAAGTGGAATTGCTGCGCAAATTGTTCGCTGTGATGTTGATCGTGTTGGCGACCAAATTGCTATTGAAAGTATTGGGCTGATGCGGCAACTGCCACGCACACGCCCGCCAATAGGCGATCTACACCACACACATGCTGTAGATGCCCGTATTTAGGGCATCTACAGCCAATGCTCGAATGCACCCAACCATCCACTTTGTCTGTTTTGTTCCGCTCTGGTCCAAATGTAGGGTTGCGCTATGGCTTGATGTGCCTTTATGATTCTTGCATATTCTCACCCCTCCCAACCTTCGGGGCTAAGCGGGATCGCAAGCGGCGACAAAATGCAATGGCAAACACAAGGTGAAACGCTCATTTTCTCTATGGTCAATACTTGAAACATAATGGATTGCACTCCAATCTCTTTGCCGGAACTTAAAGCCGCACTCGCCAACAATCAGCTCGCTTATTACTATCAGCCCAAAATTTCGCTGGTCACCGGCAAAGCCAGCGGCGCGGAAGCGTTGCTGAGATGGGTTAAGCCCGACGGCACAGTCGTGCTTCCGGCGGAAATAATTCCGCTGGCGGAACAAACCGGCTTTATCCATGACATCGCGCTCGCCATGTTCCCCAAGCTGGTCGCCGATCTATTCATCATTCACGACATCAAAGAAACACTCACCATCTCGTTCAATCTCACCGCGCTGGATTTTGAAACGCCTGAGATGACCGACTTGATCCGCGCCGCAGTACAAGGCAGCCAGATCAACCCCAAACGGTTGCAGATCGAGCTGACCGAGGCTTCCATCCTGAACAGCGGCAACCCGGCGATACGCGAAAATCTTCAGGCGCTGGTCGATCTGGGCATCACCCTGGTCATGGACGATTTCGGCACGGGCTTTTCTTCCATCGACACGCTGAGCCAGTGGCCTTTCGGCGTAATCAAACTCGACAAAGGCCTCATCAGCCGCATGAGCGAAAACCCCAAATCCACGGCCATCGTCCAGTCCAGCATCAGAATGGCGCATCAACTGGGCATCGACATCGTGGCCGAAGGCATAGAAACGCAGGACATTTACGATTTCCTGATGCAGGCCGGATGCTCCGAAGCGCAAGGGTACTGGATGGGACATCCGCTACCGATCGCGGAATATCTGGCTTTCATCAAAAAAGATTCGCGCTGGTCGGGATTGCCCGTCGGCCTCATCCACATCGCCCAGCTGGATCACATCCATTGGCGCAAAACGTTGATCGACCTGGTGGTTAACTTCACCCCCGACGAAACCGACAGCAAAGTCAAAAGAGTGCTGACCGAAATGAACCACACCCAGTGCCGACTGGGACGCTGGATTTACGGCCACGGCCAGGAATTCAAGGGACACACCGCCTTTGACCAACTGGAAGACCCGCACCGCCGCCTGCACGCAGTGGGCAGAATGCTGCTCAACGCCGCCAAACGCAGCGCCCCGCACAACGAAATTTCCGACTTGCTGCGCATGCTGACCAAAGAATCCAGCACCTTGCTGCAACTGCTGCAAGAACTGGAAAACCAAGCCGTCGTCTA
Organism: Sideroxydans sp.; assembly: GCA_020053195.1. Taxonomy (GTDB): domain Bacteria; phylum Pseudomonadota; class Gammaproteobacteria; order Burkholderiales; family Gallionellaceae; genus Sideroxyarcus. The sequence goes on along the minus strand of JAGVNQ010000132.1, from coordinate 9,704 downwards.
AGCCGCAAGCCGCGCCAATAGACGATCTACGAGGCAGATCGATGCGGATCGCCTATCCATGCGCCTTCCGGGCCGATGCACTTTCCAATAACCTATTTTTAGGCCGCCTCTAGAAATTCAAAGTTCTAAGCAAGACAAGGCGCGAATAAAAACTTGCGACGCAGCATATGTTGATATGTAAGGAGCAATTTTTTATGAGCAACGCAGTATTGCGACGAAATTTGGATTTTTAGAGGTGGCCTTTCGTCACCAACTCTTCAAATATCCGTCATCAAATCTTCATGCGCGCGGCTCACGATGCGTCGCATGAATACACCAAACTACACCCCCAACACGCGCCAGTTGAACATCGCGCTGGTCACTGAAACTTACCTGCCCGAGGTGAACGGCGTGGCCATCACCATCGGCCGCATGGTGCATGGCTTGCGCCAGCGCCAACATCGCATTCACTTGATCCGCCCGCGCCAGTTCAAAAACGATGTCGCGGCGGAGGAAGCCACTTACCGCGAGACGCTGGTGACGGGCATGCCGATACCCGGCTACCCGGAATTAAAATCCGGCATGCCCGCAAAAGGGCTGCTGCTGCGCTTGTGGAAACACGAACGGCCGGATGTGGTTCACATCGCCACCGAAGGGCCGCTGGGTTGGTCTGCGCTGTCTGCGGCAAAGAAGCTGGGTATTCCGGTGAGCACGGATTTTCACACTAACTTCCACAGCTACACCGCGCACTACGGCGTGGGGCTACTGAAGAAACCCATCGCCGCTTACCTGCGCCACTTCCACAACAAAGCGGCCTGCACCCTAGTACCCACCGCGTCGTTGCAGCAGCAACTGGAATTCGATGGCTACCAGAATGTGCTGGTGGTTTCGCGCGGCGTGGATACCGAGTTATTCCATCCAGCCAAGCGCCGCGAAGAGCTGCGCGCCTCGTGGGGCGCAAAGAATTACACGCCAGTAGTGATGCTGGTGAGCCGCATCGCGCCGGAAAAAAATCTGCATGTAGTGATCCAGGCGTTTGAACACATGCGCGCGATTAATCCGCTGGCGCGGCTGGTGATCGTCGGCGACGGCCCTGCGCGCGCGCAAATGGAAAAACAACATCCCCACGTCATCTTCGCCGGGATGCAAACCGGTGAACCGCTGGCGCAACACTACGCTTCCGGCGACATTTTTCTCTACCCCAGCTTGACCGAAACCTACGGCAACGTGACGGTGGAGGCGATGGCCAGCGGCCTGGCCACGCTGGCTTACGACTACGCCGCAGCGCAGCAACACATCCGCCACGACATCAACGGCGTGCTCGCGCCGTTCGCCGACACCGATGCGTTCATCACCCAAGCCAAAGGCTTGATTACGGATATGAACCGCGTGCAGCGCCTGCGCACCGCCGCGCGGCAAACGGTGGAAACGCTAACGTGGGAACACATCATGGGACAGATGGAAGCAGTGTTACTCGACACCGTGCGCCAGCAAACCAACACGAGCAATCACAAAGCCGCCCAGTTCCCTCTCCCGCAGGCGGGAGAGGGTTAGGGTGAGGGTCGCTGAGTTGCAGAAAATTTTCCGGGATGCACAGACCCTCATCCCCAGCCCTTCTCCCGCCTGCGGGAGAAGGGAGCAAAACAGTGCGGCGCAAACTTCTAAACAGGAAAGGAGAAACACATGAATTTGCAACTGCAACAGATTTTTCGCTGGGACGCAGAGCTGTGCGCCTTCTGCAACCGGCGCAGCCGCAACTTCACCGTGCGCAACTTTTTCCGCATGGTCAGCCGTTTGGGCGATGGAATTTTTTGGTACGCGCTAATGTCGGCGCTGCTGTTGCAATACCGGGGCGAAGCACTGCCCGCCGTGTTACACATGCTGGCCGTCGGTCTGGTCGGCACGCTGATCTACAAATTCATCAAAGGCAAAACCCTGCGCCCGCGCCCGTTCAACGTTTACCCTGACATCATCTGCGCAGGCAAAGTGCTAGACCAATTCAGCTTCCCCTCCGGCCACACCATGCACGCGGTTTCGTTCAGCATTCTCGCTCTGGCCTACTTCCCCGCGCTGTTCTGGCTGGTTGTTCCCTTCGCGCTACTCGTCGCCCTGTCGCGCCCGATACTGGGACTGCACTATCCCAGCGACGTGCTGGCGGGGGCGGGGTTGGGGGCGGTGATTGCGGGATTATCCCTCACTCTATAACACCCCGTCATTTCCGCGCAGGCGGGAATCCAGCGGTTCTAATCAACAATGCATTGGGTTTTGTTCTCGCTTCGCGAGGCTTATTTTTTTCTGGATTCCCGCCTGCGCGGGAATGACGAACGAAGTATCACGCTTGGCTAAACACATCCAAAGGCAACGGAATCCGACAGCGTAATTGCAGCGGCGCGATGAGATTGATGCGCTGACGCACGAGCGGATCATCAGCGTGCGGGTCGGCATCCCATACCGGCTCTTCGCCCAACAAGATGCGGTCAATGTGAGTCAGGCGCGCGCCGGTTTCGTTCAGAAAATAATTGAAGCGGCGCAACATCCCGGCATCGACCATCTTCGCACCGTGATAACACAGATGCGACAGACGGCTGCCGCGCAATAAATTCTCCGCGCCTGACAACATGGCCACGCCACGTAGCGCCAAGGCCTTCTGGCAATTGAAATGTTGTGCCACATATTGCGCCAATTCATCGCGGTGGCTCTGCATCAACTCGCGCGGCTCGACGAACAGTTGGCTGCGGATGTGCATGTCCATCGCCCACTCGCAAGCGGCGTGTGTCAGCACAGGCACGTTGCCCCACAGCTTTTCGTGCGCGGGAACGAAGTGATGGTGCGCGATCACATCGACCAGCAAGTGACTGACGAAGCCCAGCGAAATGGCGTATTCCTCGTCGCTCTGCGCGTCGTCCAGCAACTTGCGCGCGCGTTGCCATTGGTGCGTGGTGGAGAAAGGTTCGCCCCAGGAACGTTCGCTCCACAACGCGAGATCGGGCAGGCACGCGCCCGCCAACACCAGTTTCGGAAAATTCTTGATCGCGCGCCGATAGCGCGGGTCGGTGAGCGGCACTGCCCACAGCAACAACTGCGCGAAATAGACATGGGTGTATAAGCCCCACGCATTTGCGTCCGCGCTCCACAGCAGCAGCGGGATCAGCCAGCGCCAGTGTTTGAACACCGAAAAACCATTTGAAACGAGCCCGCTCCTTCCCCCTTGCAGGGGGAAGGTTGGGATGGGGGTAGATTTGTGAAACAGTAACGTTTCTACCCTCACCCTAGCCCTCCCCCTGCAAGGGGGAGGGGACGTGATGGATAATTGTGTATTTGGATTGCCCAGACTCTTCATGCCGCGCAGTTTCCGCGCGACCTGCAAAGTTTTGATGACACGCAAATGATTTAATTGTGACAGTGCCAACCGCTTTGCCGCCTTCTGCGATAATCCCACGCAATGTTTTTCTGGATTCAACCTATGTCCTGGTTTCTCACCAACCTCATCAGCGCCTTCCTGTTGCCGCCGCTGAATTTGCTGCTGCTCACGGCGCTCAGCTTGTGGCTGTGGAAAAAACGTCCGCTGCTCGCGCGTCTATTGCTCACGTTATCGTTCGCTTTGTTGTGGCTGTTTTCCACGCCGTATTTCGCCGAATCCATGTTGCGAAACTTGGAGGGAAAACCCTATGCCCTCGACACCAAACATCCGCAGGCGGAGGCCATCGTGGTGTTGGGCGGCGGCACGTATTTCCACGCAGCGGAATATGGCGGCGATACGGTGAGCAAAGAAACGCTAGTGCGGCTGCGCTACGCCGCCAAACTGTATCGTGAAATGAAAATTCCTGTTTTAGTCACGGGCGGAAAACCGCTGGGCAACGCGCTTTCCGAAGCGGCGCAGATGAAGCAAGTGCTGGAAAACGAATTTAACGTACCGGTGCGCTGGGCAGAGGGCGAGTCGGACAACACACTGGAAAACGCGCGCCTGAGCCGCGACATACTCAAGCAGGCTGGCATCAACCGCATCTACCTGGTCAGCCACGCCTGGCATCTTCCGCGCGCGCAACGGCTATTCGAGAACACCGGGTTACAGGTCATCCCCGCGCCCACCGCGTTCACCACGCGCTACCAGAACGACTTGCTGGCCTTTGTGCCCAACGCCCGTGCCTTGCTCGACAGCCGCCAGCATTTGCACGAGATGATTGGAATGTTGTGGTATCGGGTAAAATCTTAACCAACCGCGAAACACGTGCCGCGTATGGTTGAAAAATGTTCGGCAGCGTACCCCTTGCGGGTGATGGTGTGATTCCGGTGTTTTGATGAGAATGCACGGCTATTTTTCGCTGCACGCTGATTCGTTTTTTGTCGAATCCCTGTGCGGGAATGACAAATGGCTGCCTCTAAAAATTCAAAGTTCTAAGCAAGACAAGGCGCGAACAAAAAATTGCGACGCAGCATATGTTGGATATGTAAGGAGTAATTTTTTGTGAGCAACGCAGTATTGCGACGAAATTTGGATTTTTAGAGGTGGCCTAATTACAAAAACGAGGTGAAACATGAAAGCACGCATTAAATGGGTTGAAGAAGTTTCCTTTGTCGGCGAAACGGAGAGCGGACACGCGGTGGTGATGGACGGCCCGCCCGCCGGCGGCGGACGCAATCTGGGGCCGCGCCCAATGGAAATGCTGCTGATCGGCACCGGCGCGTGTACCGCTTATGACGTGGTTACCATCCTGAAAAAAGGTCGCCAGCAAATCACCGACTGTGTGGTGGACATCACGTCAGACCGCGCCAAAACCGACCCCAAAGTATTCACCGGCATCCACATGCACTTCGTGGTGACGGGAAAAAATCTCAAGCCCGATCAAGTCGAACGCGCCATCAAACTCTCTGCGGATAAATATTGCTCGGCTTCCATCATGCTGGGCAAGACAGCGGACATGACGCACGATTTTGAGATTGTGGAGGGGTAACTTCTGTGCCGTCATTCCGGCACAAATTCAGTAGGGTGGGCACGTTGTTGTGCCCACGCGGATAGAAAATCATGTTCAGCGTGGGCACATGAAACGTGCCCACCCTACTACTCCCCAGCTTTCGCGGGAATGACGGTCAAACCCAATACACCGTCTTCGTCATTACCTTCGACATCCCGCGCATCGCCAGCTTCACTGGCAGCGGCAACTCCGCCGCACCCAGCTCCACCGCCATATCGGCATGCCCGACCTCATCCACATACATCTGCTGCGCCACGGCGCGGCTTTTGGCATCCTGCGGCGGCAAGGTGTCCAGATGGTGTTGCAAGTGCGCACCGACCTGGCGTTCGGTCTCGGCCAGAAAGCCCAGATTCCATTTGTCGCCCAACGCCCCGGCCAATGCACCCAGCGCCAGCGAACCGCCGTACCACAACGGGTTGAGCACACTCAAGCGTCCGCCCAGTTCATACACGCGATGCGAAGTCCAAGCCAGATGCTCGGTTTCTTCCCACGCCGCATGGTTTAACTTTGCCTCCACCAGCGGATCTTTCGCGGTCAGCGCCTGCCCCTGATACAACGCCTGCGCGCAAATTTCGCCGGTGTGGTTGATGCGCATCAGCGCAGCCGCATGTTTCTTCTCCGCCTCGCTCATTGCAGCGTCGGCAATGTCCGCATCGGGATACGGGCGCGCCGTCGGCGCTTTGGCAAACAAAGTGCGCAGTCCTTTGTCGAATTCGATGATGAGATTGTCAAAATTCATTGCATACCTCCAAACTAAATTGTTACCAAGGATTGAATAACTCAACGCCAGTGGACTCGAAATCAGCCACATTCCTCGTTACGACCATCATGCCATGAACCAGTGCCGTTGCGGCAATCAGCGAGTCCCGATCCGCTCTCGGGTCGGGAGCATGTAGCTTGGCACAACGCAGCGCAACAGCCGCATCCACAGCAAGAATACGGCCCGAGAATGCTGGCAATACATGACCATCAAGCCAAGTGCGAAGCATGGCTCCCTGCATTGGGTCGCGCCGCTGAATCAGGAGTATTCCGGTTTCCAGTTCCAGAATTGTGATAGCTGACAGATACATACTCGTTGCAGGAATGGAATCCGCCCAAGCTTGGACGTTCTTGTTTGCCTTGCCTCCTTTTGCTTTGCGCAATTCGGAAACGATGTTGGTATCTAGCAAATACATCAGGACAAATCCGCAGGACGGTAAAGATCAGCATCTTGCCGGGACGGCTCAAAGTCAATATCAGCGATGCCCGGCATGGCCAATAGATCAACGATGCTCGCCTGACTGTGTGTGACCCGCTGATATTCCTCAATCGTCAACAACACATGCGCCGGTCGTCCCCGATCTGTAATGAAGACCGGACCGGATTGGGCAGCTTTCTTTGCTCTGCTGGTATCCTGATTAAATTCGCGACTGGATAATGTAGTAGCAGTCATCATCGACTCCTTGATTTTGCTTGATGTAGAAACATTACTACATTAGGTTTTTTTCGACAATATATTTTACCTTCCATTTACACAAGATAAAAAAACGGGCATCCGAAGATGCCCGTTTTTATTAACTTGATTTACGGTGGGATCACCAGAACATCGGTATTTTTCCTGCAGTCGAACCGAAAAAACCGGCTTAGCACAACAGCTAAGCCGCTTCCAATTCCTTAACCGCCTCATCCAAAACAGAATCTGAGACTCCGCGCTTTCTTAACGCCTCGATCAGTCTGGCAGAAGGAGCGCTAGCAAATTGCGCTTCGTCTTTGCGCAGCCCTTCGCTGATATAAGACTTCAAAAGGGTCTGGTAACCGGTAAATCCTTTATGCGGTGCAATTTCCTTGAGCGAGTCCACCACGTCCGCAGGAATGCGCATCGTAATGGAAGTCATGGGACGGTCTTTATTCAGACGTTTCTTCAAGCGGTCAGTTAGCATAATTAAGCTCCTCTTCTGATTCCGCGCGCCGGGCGGAGATAATCCGAATACACGATTCTTCGAATTCGATATGGACGACATAAGGGCATCTCTATAAATTCAAATTCCGTCATTCCGGCGAAGGCCGGAATCCAGCGGGTTTAATTTAAATGCATTTATGTCAGTGCGTTGCACTGTCTGTATTATTAACTGGACACCGGCCTTCGCCGGTGTGACGAATTTCTAGAGATGGCCATAAAGCAAACGTCCGCTTGCGTCGAACCCGATAGCCGCATCACGTTTTTCGTCGTTGCGGGAAGCGTCCACCAGCACGAACAATGGGTCTTCAAAAACTGTCGCGGCTTCCTCAAAACGGACACCATGCTTGCGCCAGTTTTTATCCGCCTTTTCATCGCCCCAAACGAACAGGTCGCCGTTTAGTTCAAATTGAATATCCATGCAAAGCATTCTAACCCGCGCATTTACTTTGTCAATACATCAACAAAGGGCTAGAAGGAAATCTGGAACAAAAAAACGGGCATCCGAAGATGCCCGTTTTTATTAACTTGAATTACGGTGGGATCACCCAAACACTGGCGACCTTCCCGCAGTCAAATTAGAACTTCTTGTTCAGACCAACAGCGATCAGGCTGGAGTTCTTCACACCACCCAATGCGTTAGTTGGGATGATAACGCTGCCACCGCCCACGCCAGCGCCTGTGGAGTCGTTGCTGTAGCTGTTGTATGCAACATACGCTGTTGTAGTCTTGGACAGACCTTGCAGGTAGGCAACTGTGAAGCCGTTGCTGTTGGAGTTAGCTGCGTCCAAGGAAGTGGATGCGAAGCTACCTGCAACTGCGCCAGCACCAACCGGAGCAACTGCGCCGAAGCTCATTGCGGTACCGCCATTGCCAGCTGCGTTTTCGCCGGATTGGAATGTGCCAAACAGCTTGGCCATGCCGAGGTCATAGCTACCACCGATCGAAAACTCGGTCCATGCGCTAGAACCACCAACGGATGCGTCGAGGTAAACACCACCTACAGCCAGAGGACCGGCTGTGTAAGTTGCGGAAAACAGCATTGCGGTTGTCTTGGTTTCAGTTCCGCTTGCGTTGGCAGCGTCGCCTGTGCCACCGTTGTAGTCAGTGGTGTAGTTGGCAGCCACTGTGATTCCGCCGAAGTCAGGCGAAATGTAAGCTACAGCGCGTGGAGCACGGGCAGCAGCGGCTGCGGAGCCGATGTAGAAACCGCCAGCACTAGTAACTGCTTGCAGGGGAGACACGGCAGAACCGGATGTCGGGTCAAACTTCACAGCCCAGTCATAACCGGTAGTTTGCAGGTAGCCAGTAGCAACGGTACCGAAATCGCCAGCCAAAGCCAGCATTTCTTGACGTGCATTGCCGATACCACCATTGGTTGATGGATCCAGAGCGTATTCAACCTTGGCCACAGCCTTCATGCCGTAAGCTACATCTTCAACAGCAGTCACGCCCAGACGGGAACCAGACAGGCCACCGGCGATTGCCAGCATGTCGCCTTGCAGACCGTCGCCGGAAACGATTGCAACACCAGCGTCAACCACGCCGTAAACGGTTACTTCGGCCATTGCCGGAGCGGAAAAAGCAGCTGCGATTGCCAATGCGATAATTTTCTTTTGCATATTGAAACTCCTCAAGAATTTAAGTTATTTTCAGCAATGTAGGCGATTGTTCGAAAACTGAAACTCGCTGCACGGCCATACCTACTACCAGAACCCAGTGCTTCGCTTGCAGTGCCCAAACACTCGAACACCTCAGCTACCCACTCGAACCATCGGTTAGAAGATTCTGGAGCGGGATTCTGCACTAACGAATAAAAACTTTAACGTAATTTTCACACTGTGTTGTTATTTTGCAACAGAGCAGTTGACCCCATATCGCTCTTTGACCGACATGCCCTGTAGGAGCGAGCTTGCTCGCGAATGCGCATTCGCGAACAAGTTCGCTCCTACACCCGCTTCACCAGCAAGTCTGTCCTGAGCCAAGTCGAAGTGCAGTGTCATCATCTCCAAACCTCAAATACTCGCCGCACGGCCTTGTTCTTGGCTGTTATTTCTTTGGTGTAAAATCCAAACCACGAAACAGCCTTAGGAGGGCGCACCATGAGCCACGCAATAGACCTGCCGCAATCTCTCTACAACCGCCTAAACAAATTATCCGAAGGCACACGTTCGACCCCTGCATCTATTGCAAAGAAAGCCATTCAGGCGCATCTGGATTATGAAGAATGGCTGCTCGCCGAGGTGGACGCAGGATTAGCTGACGTAGAAGCGGGACGCGTCCTATCGCATGGGGATTTTTGGAAAGAAATAGAAAGTGCGGGTCGTGGAAAAAAACCTAAAGATTGAGTGGTCTATCCGCTCAAAGCGGCACGTTCTCAAAATACAGAAGCATCTGGAAGTCCTAAACCCATCTGCGACTTTGCTAGTGATGGGCGAAATTAAATCCACCGCCGAACTACTGCTGAATCAACCCCTGTTGGGCAAACCATGGGTTCGTGCCGGAACACGCAAGCTCGTATTGTCAAAATATCCCTATTCAATCATCTACAAACTTACACAATCTAAAGTGTTTGTGCTGGCCGTTGCGCATCACTCGCTGAAAAGCCAAACATGATCGGCGTTGCCGTTACGAACAATGTCAAACACTTCACGGGGATTGCAAGGTTGAAGGTTTAAGGGCATCTCTAATAATTCAAATTCCGTCATTCCGGCGAAGGCCGGAATCCAGAATGCCAGCGATGTAATAACACTGGACTCCGGCCTTCGCCGGAGTGACGGCTTATGCTTGCAACTCCTCATAAAATATAAAGATTT
>JAGVNQ010000141.1 GCA_020053195.1 Sideroxydans sp. | reverse complement strand
TGTCGTTGCTCTGTTTTTCTTCCGTGTCGGATTCGTTCGCGGTTTTGTGCGTGGCAGCTTGCTGCGTTTCTGCCGTTTTGTTGATGCCGTGCGCGATGTAGTTCACCACGTCGAGGCGGGTGATCGCGCGCTGGTTGAGGAAATACACCGCGTGCGATTCCTTCTCGCCGAACAGCGCCACCAGAATATTCGCTCCGGTCACTTCTTTTTTGTTGGTGGATTGCACATGCAGAATGGCGCGCTGAATCACGCGCTGGAATCCCACCGTAGGTTGTGTATCCACTTCGCCATTGCCCAATACCACTGGTGTATGCGTCTCGATGTGCTGCGTCAGCACGGCGCGCAGTTCATCCACATCCGCCCCGCAAGCGCGCAACACATGCGCGGCAGAAGGATTGTCCAGCATCGCCAGCAGCAAATGTTCGACGGTGATGAACTCGTGGCGCTTTTGCCTGGCCTCGACAAAGGCGAGGTGCAGACTGATTTCCAATTCTTGCGCGATCATTTAGTTTTCCTCCATCTGGCATCTCAACGGATGTCCATGTTGTGTTGCATATCCCATTACCTGACTCACTTTGGTTTCCGCGATGTCTCTGGGATACAAACCGCATACTGCCGAGCCTTCATTATGAACTTTGAGCATGATTTGCATAGCCTGTTCCGTGCTCTTCGAAAAAAATAGTTGCAGCACTTCGATCACAAACTCCATTGTGGTGAAATCATCGTTCAGCAGCTTCACTTTATACATCTTCGGCGGCTTGGTTTTGTCGCGTTCGAGCAATAAAACGTTTTCTTGTTGGGTGGTCATCGCGGTCACTGTGGCATGGCTCTCTGTCTCATATTTGACGATTGGCGCGGCTTTTTCAAGTGCGATTTGCAAATAAATTCAAGAAGCGCTTGACGGCGCGAGTTAGGGTGCGGTAAAAAGCGTCCGGGTGTTTGAATTAAAGTATCTGCTAGTGCTGGTTTTGCCATGTGCGGTCCCATTTGCGATCTTGGAATTCAAACAATTTGACGGGATTCCACTCGTCGTTTTTTGTAAGGAAGTTAAGCATGGCAAACGGTACAGTTAAATGGTTCAACGACGCAAAGGGTTTCGGTTTCATTACTCCCGATGATGGCAGCGAAGATCTGTTCGCGCACTTCTCCGCGATCAACATGAGCGGTTTCAAATCGCTCAAAGAAGGTCAGAAAGTGACTTTCGAAGTTGTTCAAGGTCCGAAGGGCAAACAAGCCTCCAACATCCAAGCGGGTTAATTCCCACTGAGATGTGACAAAAAGCCCGCCACGAAAGTGGCGGGCTTTTTGTCGTGCGGGGTTTGGGTTTTGGAAAGACCCGTTAATCCCAGATAATCCATAAGGCCGTCATTCCGGCGAAGGCCGGAATCAAGCGAAAAAAATACTATGCGAAGCAGGCAAAGCCCAAGGTGTAGTCCCACTTGCGTGGGAATTTGTTTCTCAACTGGATTCCGGCCTTCGCCGGAATGACGGTTTTTTTAATGAACTATCCCTGTTCATTCAGTCAACTGCCCCGCAATGCCCGCCAATAGGCGATCTACGTTATGTGATGCGTGAAGATCGCCTATGGACGGGCATCTTCACGAGGTATGGTTTTTAGAATCCAGAAAAAACCTTATTGCCCGCAGATTAAACAACACACAACAATGCGTTGTTTATCATCCGATTGGGTGACTCGGTACTTATCAATATCCGCCCAATAATCTGCGGGTTGAACTTCAGTTTTAAGGCTGCCTCAAAAATTCAAAATTCCAGACAAGACAAGGCGCGAACAATAAATTGCGACGTAGCCTATGTACGGTCATGACACGGTGCGGGAATGACTACATGCGTCATTTCCCGCAAAAGGCTGCTTCTCAGTAACGTGTCGATGGCGCATAGGTAAGTGCAATTTTTTTGGGCAACGCAGTATTGCGACAAAACGAAGTTTCAGTGAAGACTAACCATTAGGTTATGTCGTAACCAAAGTTTGGATTGTTGAGGCGGTCTGTATTGACCACTTACTAACTAGTCAGTATATTTGCCGCATGACGACACGCGACGAAATTTTACGGCTGGGCGAAGAGCTCATGCGCACGCAGGGGTTTAACGCCTTCAGTTACTACCACCTCGCCGATGCGCTGAAGCTCAGACCCGCTGCGGTGCATTACCACTTCCCGACCAAAGACGCGCTGGCGCTGTCCATCATCAGCCGCTCGCGCGAAACTTTTCATGCTTTTGCGGAGCATGCCGCGCTCGAACCCGATTTGCAGAAACGACTCCATCAGTTTGTGCGGATTTTTTCGGAGAATGCCGCCACAGACAAAATTTGCCTGATGGGCGCTGCTGGTGCCGATTTCTACACCTTCAGCGACGAAACCCGCACCGAGGTCCAACTGCTGGTGCGCGAGATTATTGTGTGGCTGGCCGCTTTGTTGCGCGAGGGCAAAGCCTGCGGCGTGTTCACTTTCGACGGCACGCCGCGCACACGGGCGATGCTGATCGCCACCAATATGGCGGCATCGCTGCACATGGCACGCATTCTCGGCAAGCAGGAGTTTCCGCGCATTGCCGATCAGCTGGTCAAAGACTTATGTATACCGCAAAAATCAACTGCCAAGCGCAAGGAGAAATAATGAGACGAGTCGTAATTACTGGCATGGGCGCGATCACTCCGCTCGGCAATGATGTGGAAACCTTCTGGAACAATCTGCTTGCCGGACATAGCGGCGCGGGGGCGATCACGCATTTCGATGCAGCAAAATTCAAGACCCGTTCCGCCTGCGAAGTAAAAGGTTTCGATGCGGAAAAATATCTGGAGCGCAAAGAAGCGCGCAAGACCGATCCGGTGACGCATTACGCCATTGCCGCGACGGATGAAGCGCTGAAGTCGTCCGGCCTGCTCGCCAGCGATGTGGAGCGCGATGAAGTGGGCATTATCTGGGGCTCAGGGATTGGCGGCATGCGCACCTTTGAAGAGCAGGTGATCGAGTTCGGCAAAGGCGACGGCACGCCGCGTTTCAATCCGTTCTTCATTCCGAAAACGCTGATTGACAGCACATCGGGCTGGCTCGCCATGCGCTACGGTTTTCGCGGCATCAACTACACCGCCGTATCGGCCTGCGCGACTTCCAACACCTGCCTCATGGATGCCTTCAATTACGTGCGCTGGGGCAAAGCGGAGGTGATGATTGCCGGAGGTTCGGAAGCCGCCGTCACCATGGGCGGCATAGGCGGCTTCAACGCCATGAAAGCACTCTCGACGCGCAACGATGACCCGCAGTCGGCCTCGCGCCCTTACGATGCGGAGCGCGATGGCTTCGTGATGGGCGAGGGTGCGGGCGCGCTGGTGCTCGAATCGCTGGAGCATGCGCAACGGCGCGGCGCAACTATTGTGGCCGAGATCATCGGCGCGGGCATGTCGGCGGATGCCTATCATCTGACGGCCACACATCCCGAAGGATTGGGCGTGCGCCTCGCCTTGAACCGCGCGCTCAAAGATGCCGCCATCCGCTGCGATGAAGTGGATTACATCAACACCCATGCAACCTCGACTCCCGACGGCGATTTGAACGAACTGAAAGCGATTCAAGCAGTGTTCGGCGAGCATGTGCGCCGCATGAATATCAGCGCCACAAAATCCATGACCGGACATCTGCTGGGCGCTGCCGGTGCGGTGGAAGCCATAGCCTGCATCAATGCGCTGCAACACGACCTCGTGCCGCCGACGATCAACATCCATCAACTCGATGCCGGTGTGCCGCCAGATTTCAACCTGACTCCGGGCAAAGCCGTGCAGCGAAAAGTGAACATCGCCATGAGCAACACTTTCGGTTTCGGCGGGCACAATGCGATTGTGTTGTTCAAGAAATTTGTCGGCTAGCGCGTCCCTTGTAGGTCGGGTTTTAACCCGACAAGTCGGGCTAAAGCCCGACCTACAAAACCAATTTCACGTAGGAGATATTCGTGACAAACAAGACACACCGTGAACAGTTTTATCTCGACGATATTCAAGTCGGACAAAAATTCGGCAGTGATAGCCACACGCTGGACGAAGCTCAGATCAAGGCTTTCGCAGCCCAGTTCGATCCGCAGCCGTTCCATCTCGACGCGGAGGCCGCCAGCGGCTGGCACACCGCGTCGATCACTATGCGGCTGCTGGTGACCAGCGGTGCGCCTATGGCGGGTGGCGTGATCGGCGCGGGCTGCGAAATCAGCTGGCCGATACCGACACGCCCCGGCGATACGCTGAGCGTCGAAAGCGAAATTCAAAAAATTGCGGCATCGCGCTCGCGCCCCGAGCGCGGCATCGTCACCATCCTCAGCAAAACGCACAACCAGCGCGGCGAAGTGGTGCAACTCATGACCGCCAAGCTGGTGGTATTCCGGCGACCTGTCGTCGGCATCTCATCGAAATAATTAAAGGGCATCTATAAAAATTCAAATTCCGTTATTCCGGCGAAGGCCGGAATCCAGAGGTTCTAATTAAAATGCTTTTATGTTGTGCGTTGCACTGCTTCATATTTATTGCTGGACACCGGCCTTCGCCGGTGTGATGAATTTATAGAGATGCCCTAAAGGAGAAATGAATGCCGTTCCTGAATCTACGCACTGTCAAAGGTTTGTTGTCCGATGAACAGAAAAAATACTTGATGGAAAAATTCACCGAACTGCTGATCGAAACCGAAGGCGGCGGCAATCCCGAATTTCGCAAAATGGTGTGGATACAAATCGAGGAAGAAGAGCCAGTGAATTGGCAACTCGGCGAACTCCGCCTCAGCCCGGAATTTATCGCAGGCTTCGTTCAACAGCGCGAAGCAAAGCACGTGAAATGAATATCTTTGCGTGGGCTTTTTTGGGCGGGCTTGTCGGCGCCGTGCTGATGGACATCACCGAAACGCTGGCGGCCAAGCGCGGCATTCGCAGCGGAGTCAGCGTTGCACTGGTCGGCCGCTGGTTCATGGGCTTGCTGCGCGGTCAGTTCGCCCATGCCAACATTCTCAACTCCCCTGCCCTGCCCGGCGAAATAAAGATGGGCTGGGCATTTCATCTGGTGATTGGCGGAGGCGGCGTTGCTTTGCTCTATCCGCTGTTCTTTCATGCGGCAGGTTTTGCGCTCGCGGACAACCATCTGCTCGCCGGAATGCTATTCGGGCTGTCCACCTCGTTGCTGCCCTGGCTTATTCTGTTGCCTTCATTCGGTTGGGGGTTATGCGGATTCAGAGGGCCGCAGGGATCGAATGCTTTGCTCGCCAGCACGCTTTCTCATATTCCTTACGGCTTTGGAGTCGGGGCAGTGGTCGCGCTGGGTTTAATCCGGATTATCCATTAGCCGTTTGTTCACTGTAGGAGCAAGCTCGCTCCTACAAGAGTTCTCGGTCTCTTGAACTATCCGGGCTTATATGTCCGCAATAAAAAATCACAGCGTCCCAATCCTCAATCTATCTCGCCGTCCATATAAAACCAGCGCCCCGCCTCGCGCACGAAGCGGCTGACTTCATGCAACCGCTGCGCGCGACCATGAACTTTGTAGCGCGCGACGAATTCGACGATGGCGTGATCGGCATCTTGTTGCTGCTGGCGCTTCACTTCTAGACCCAGCCATTTGGTGGGCGCTTCTTGCGCCAAGCCCAATGCGGACGGGCGGGTAGAAGCATGCCAGGTCGCCAGCAGATAGTCTTCGGCAAGTTGCGTGTAAGCGGTGTAGCGCGAGCGCATGAGGGCTTCTGCGCTGGGTGCTTGCTCGTTTCCTTCGATGTAACGGGCGCAGCAGTCGGCGAGATTTTTGTGGATACCGCAGGGGCAGAGGACGACTTTCATATCAATCTAAAAACCTAGTTGTAGGTGCGAATTCATTCGCACAAC
>JAGVNQ010000299.1 GCA_020053195.1 Sideroxydans sp. | reverse complement strand
ATTTGATATTGTCTTTAGCTTTAGTAACGACGAATGCCTGACCAGTTATTTCTTTTTCTCCGCAACTTACCAGCATTGCTGAAAACACAAAGATTGTGAATGCCTTGCCAATATTTAATTTCAACATGAACATGTCCCCGCGTTTGTGTATTACGCAGTATCCCTTGCACCGCCAATCAGACTATGCAATCGCCAACTACCGCACCATTAACGATTTTGTATCCACACAAGAACTCCTTGTACTCGTGATTGACACCACTCACAGAGCGACAGGAACTTTCTAATAAACCTAAGCCGCAGTCAGGGCAAAAAAAGCCACCTAGCAGTTTTCGGGCATCGTTCATTTTCTTTGTTAATTCTTCTGCCTCTAAAAGAGCTTGCTTCAATTCAGCCTCGTTCGCCTTGAACTGATCTTGCGTTGAGGAATTATCTTGTTCAAGTCTCCTAAATTCCTCCTCGTACAATGTCATCCGGCTTGTTAATTTTTGGGCAAGTACGTCAGGTGATTGTGATTTCGCTTCTACGAGTTGCTCTTTAAGATACGCGATGTGCTCCTGCTTTAATTGGATCGTTGCGTCCTTCTGCTCAACTAATACTCGATATACGACAAACAGCGCGACCACATAAGCGATGATTGAGGCAACCTGCGTCCAGAAAATAGTTTCAGTGGTAATGTTCATGCTGCTCCCTGTTAGGACGGGCGACGGGGTCACCCATTAGCCTCCCCTGTCAACGGTCAATTGGGGCGGTCAATTGGGGTCAGGTTCGCAATACTTTTCCACCTACTTCATCGCACATTCGCCAGCCCCGCCACCGCACGCGCAATCTAACAGCAAAGGCATTCCCTTTCCACAAGCAAGAATATATAGGCCTTCCATGAACTCCATTAGTCCACCTGCCCCGCAATGCCCGTCAATAGGCAATCTGCGCCATTCACTTGATGGAGATGACCGTGCCTATTGGCTTGCCATCAAGTTGTGTTTTTGATTCTTGCTGCAATGCGTTCTGGCCGTGCATTGATGCTTCTGCATTGACGTTTCTGGCACAAGTTAAATCGAACACCTATACTCACACCATTCTGTACATTTGGAGTTCGCCATGAAGCTGGCCACATTCACCGAAGTACGCAACCACGCCAAGCAGTATTTCGACATCGTCGCGACCGGGGAGTCTGTGCGTGTGCTGCGCAACGGCAAGCCCATCGCCGACATTGTCCCCATCGCAGCCGATCTGCCGTCTTGGAAACGGCGCAAGGCACAGCCCTTGGTGCTGGATTCCGTTTCGGTCAGTCGCATGATTCTCGAAGAGCGCGCTGCCAGTCTTTGACAGGGGATAACCTGATGCGCGTTTATTTCGATACTTCGGCGTTCGTTAAGCGTTATGTCAGCGAGGCATGAACCGATGCCGTGCTGGGTTGGTGCGACCAGGCGACAGAAATCATCTTGTCCGGCATCGCTCTCCCGGAAATTATTTCGGCCTTTTGCAGGCTACAACGTGAAGGCAAAATCACTGACACGCAATATCGGCAATTGAAGTCGGTGTTGCTGGCGGACATTGAAGATGCCGCCATTTGCGACCTGTCGCCCGTGGTGCTGGCGCAGGCGATTTCGAGTCTAGAAAAGAATGTACTGCGCGGCATGGATGCCATTCACATCGGCAGCGCGGTTGCCCTGAAAGCCGATGTTTTTATCTCCTCCGACAAACGCCAGCTCGATGCCGCCGCTCTTATGGATTTGCGGATTGAGGCGGTGTGAAGACAAGATCAACGCGTGGGCACAACATCGTGCCCACCCTACCAATTCTAAAACACCAACCTCATGGAAACGCCCGTCAATAGGCGATCTACGCCATGCACTTGATGTAGATGCCCGTAAATATGGGCTTGCGGGCAAGGTGTATATTTATTTCCCGTGCCCTTCCGCCCCGTTGCGCAGTTTCCACCACATCAGCAGCATGCCCAGCAGCGCCATGCCAGCACTGAACGAATACAGCGCCGACGCGCCCCAGTGTTGCCAGATCGGGCCGCTGGCCAGTCCGCCCAGCATGCCGCCTGCGCCGTAGGTGAAGCTGCCGTATAACGCTTGGCCTTTGGATTGGTGGCGGCCTTGAAAAAACTCATGCACCAACCCCACCGAGGCGGCGTGGAACGAGCCGAAGCTGAGCGCGTGCAGCACTTGCGCAATCAGCAGCAGCACGACGATGTCCACCGTCCAGCCGATGAGCAGGAAGCGCAGCACCGCCGCGCCGAAGCTGATGAGCAGGATGCGTGTGAAGCCGAAGCGTTTCACCAGCGCGGGCATGACGAAGAACACGCCGATCTCGCAGATCACGCCCAGCGCCCACAGCATGCCCACCGTGCTTTTGGCGTAGCCGTGTTCGACCAGATAGATGGAATAAAAAGTGTAGTAAGGGCCGTGCGCCACAGCCATCAGGAAGCACGCGCCGAACAAAGCCAGCACGCGCGGTTGCATTACGATTTGCTTGATCGGCTGGTGGTCGGTGTGATGCGCGATCACCTCGGTATGCGGAATCTGCCGCGAAAAAATCAAGATGCCGACCTCGCACACCAGCCCCGCCCACAGCAGCCACGCGATGGCGATGTAGTCGAAGGCGTAGCCCAGCCCCACCACCGATACGATAAAGCCGATGGAACCCCAAGAGCGGATGCGCCCGTAGTGCGCGGTGTTTTTGCCGAGGTAGCTGAGCGTAGTCGCTTCCACCAGCGGCATCGACGCACTCCAGAAAAAGCTCATCAGCACCAGCACCAGAAACATGCCCCAGAAACTGGTGGTGGCAAACACGCCCAGATAAAACACCGCGCTCAAACTCGCCGCGACTTGCACCACCAGCAAACGCTTGCCCGTGTGGTCGGCCAGCCAACCCCAAAGGTTGGGCGCGACCATGCGCATCACCGGCTGGATGGACATCAGCACGGAAATTTCGATGGCATCGAACTGGATGGATTGCAGGTACAAACTCCAGTAGGGCGAAAACATCCCCACGAAGGCGTAGTAGAAAAAATAGAATCCGGCGATGCGCCAGTGGTAGTTCTTGGTGGTGGACATAACAGACGGGCGATGGAACGGCGCGCATTATCTCGCAGAAAAATATTTTCGGCACAGCACTTGAAATCGAATTCCCCGCCCCAATAACCCACCAGTCGAAAACAGGAGAGTCGCATGGAACAGAACGAAAACACCCCGCAGAACGAGCAAGCAGCAAGCACCGAAGCCCCGGCAGAAACCATGCCGAGCATGGAAGAGATGTTGAAGGCAGCCGAACTCAAGGCGCAGGAACATTACGATGCCTGGATGTACGCCAAGGCCGAAGGCGAGAACATTCGCCGCCGCGCCGCCGAGGACGTGAGCAAGGCGCAGAAATTTGCGGTGGAGCGTTTTTCCAACGAGATGCTGGCGGTGATGGATAGCCTGCAAGCCGGGATGGCGGTGGAAACGGCCAGCGTGGAAAGTTTCAAGAGCGGCATGGAGCTGACCTTGAAGCAACTGTCCAGCGTGTTCGAGAAGTTCAACATCAAGGAAATCAACCCGGTCGGCGAGAAACTCGACCCGCACAAACATCAGGCGATCACCATGGTGGAGAGCGAGCAGCCCGCCAACACGGTGGTCAGCGTGATGCAGAAGGGTTACTCGCTGAACGAGCGCGTGCTGCGTCCGGCGTTGGTGATGGTGGCGAAAGGAAAGGATTAATTCAGTCGCTAGACGTTAGGCGTTAGTCGCTAGTTAAAAAACCCGCGAAGCGACAACACCAACTAGAAACTAACGACTAACGACTAGCGACTAACAACTTATGAAGTTAACACTTGAAATATCCAGCGCCGCCCTGATGTTAGGCGGCAAGCAACAAAAGCATTCAACCAATTTACGAATACAACTGAAAGGAAAGCATCATGGGAAAAATCATCGGTATTGACTTGGGCACGACGAACTCTTGTGTGGCCATTATGGAAAACGGCAAGACCAAGGTGATCGAGAACGCAGAAGGTACGCGCACGACACCGTCCATCATCGCCTACATGGAAGACGGCGAAGTGCTGGTGGGTGCGCCCGCCAAGCGTCAGGCCGTGACCAACCCGAAGAACACCTTGTACGGCGTGAAGCGCCTGATTGGCCGTCGCTTTGAAGAGCCGATGGTGCAGAAGGACATCAACATGGTTCCCTACTCCATCGTCAAGGCCAAGAACGGCGACGCATGGGTGAAGGTGCGCGACAAAGAAATCTCCGCACCGGAAATCTCCGCCGAAGTATTGATGAAGATGAAAAAGACCGCCGAAGATTATCTGGGCGAACCGGTCACCGAAGCCGTGATTACTGTTCCGGCTTACTTCAACGACAGCCAGCGCCAAGCCACCAAGGATGCGGGCCGCATCGCCGGTCTGGACGTGAAGCGCATCATCAACGAACCGACCGCAGCCGCACTGGCGTTCGGTATGGACAAGCAGGAAGGTGACCGCAAGATCGCGGTGTATGACTTGGGTGGCGGCACGTTCGATATCTCCATCATCGACATCGCCGAGATCGACGGCGAGCACCAGTTTGAAGTGATGTCCACCAACGGCGACACCTTCCTCGGCGGCGAAGACTTCGACATGCGCGTGATCGAATTTCTGGTGGATGAATTCAAGAAGGAAAGCGGCGTTGACCTGAAGAAGGACATGCTGGCTTTGCAACGCCTGAAGGACGCGGCTGAAAAAGCCAAGATCGAATTGTCGTCCGCGCAGCAGACCGAAGTGAACCTGCCTTACATCACCGCCGATGCCACCGGCCCGAAACACCTGGCCGTGAAGATCACCCGCGCCAAGCTGGAAAGTCTGGTGGAAGATCTGGTCGCGCGCACGATTGAGCCGTGCAAGATCGCCATGCGTGATGCGGGCGTGTCCAACGCCGACATCGCCGACGTGATTCTGGTCGGCGGTCAAACCCGCATGCCGATGGTTCAAGAAAAAGTGAAGGCGTTCTTCGGCAAGGAAGCGCGCAAGGACGTGAACCCGGACGAAGCCGTGGCCGTGGGCGCTGCGATTCAGGGCGGCGTGTTGCAAGGCGAAGTGAAAGACGTGCTGTTGCTGGACGTGACCCCGCTGTCTCTGGGTATCGAGACCATGGGCGGCGTGATGACCAAGCTCATCAAGAAAAACACCACCATCCCGACCAAGGCATCGCAAGTGTTCTCCACTGCCGATGACAACCAGTCTGCGGTGACCATCCACGTGCTGCAAGGCGAGCGCGAGATCACTTCCGGCAACAAGAGTCTGGGGCAATTCAATCTGTCCGACATCCCGCCCGCACCGCGCGGCATGCCGCAGATTGAAGTGACTTTCAACATCGACGCGAACGGCATTTTGCACGTAAGCGCGAAAGACAAAGCCACCGGCAAAGAAGCCAACATCACCATCAAGGCCAGCTCCGGCTTGAGCGAAGAAGAAATTCAACGCATGGTGGCCGATGCCGAAGCGCACGCCGATGAAGACAAGAAGGCGATGGAACTGGTGACCTCTCGCAACCAGTTGGATGGACTGATTCACTCCACCAACAAGTCGATGAAGGAATACGGCGAACAACTTTCTGCCGATGAAAAAGCCGCCATCGAAAACGCGCTGAAGGATGCCGAAGCCGTAGTCAAGAGCGACGACAAGGAAGCCATCGAAGCCAAGGCCGAAGCACTGGCCACCGCCGCGCAAAAGCTGGGCGAGAAGATGTATGCCGCCGAGCAAGCCAAGGCTGGAGCAGGTGCGGAAGCTGGCGGATGTGAAGGCTGCGCACCGGGTAGCGAAGGCAAGGCGAATGATGCGGACGTAGTTGATGCAGAGTTCACAGAAGTCAAAGACAAGAAGTAAAAAGCAGTCGTTAGTCGCTAGACGTTAGTCGTTGGTTAACCCTCGGGTTTGCTTTTCGACTAACGGCTGGCGACTACAAACTTATGGCTAGCTCGTTTTTAACTAACGACTAGAGACTAACGACTAACGACTATTTTCCATGTCCAAAAAAGATTATTACGAAGTCCTCGGTGTCAATCGCGATGCGTCGGAGGAAGAGATCAAAAAGGCTTATCGCAAACTGGCGATGAAGCACCATCCTGACCGCAACCCGGATAATCCGAAAGCGGAGGAGCATTTCAAGGAAGCGAAAGAAGCCTACGAGACCTTGTCCGACGGGCAGAAGCGCGCGGCTTACGACCAGTACGGCCACTCCGCCTTTGAAGCGGGCGGCATGGGCGGCGGCAATCCGTTCGGTGCGGGCGGTGCGCAGGGTTTCGATTTCGGCGACATCTTCGGCGATATTTTCGGCGGCGGACGCGGCGGCGGTCGCTCTCAAGCGCATCGCGGTGCGGACTTGCGCTACAACATGGAAATCACGCTGGAAGAAGCGGCACGCGGCGCGCAAAAACAGATCCGCATTCCGGTGATGGAAGAGTGCGAAACCTGTAGCGGCTCGGGCGCGAAGCCCGGCACCTCGGCCACCACTTGCACCACCTGCGCCGGCCACGGCCAGGTGCGCATGCAGCAGGGTTTCTTCTCGGTGCAGCAGACCTGCCCGCGCTGCCACGGCAGCGGCAAGCAGATCAGTTCACCGTGCAAGGATTGCCAGGGCAGCGGTCGCGTGAAGAAACAAAAAACGCTGGAGATCAAGATTCCGGCGGGTATCGACAGCGGCATGCGTCTGCGTCACAGCGGCCACGGCGAAGCGGGCAGCCACGGCGCGCCGCACGGCGATCTGTACGTGGAAATCCACATCAAGCCGCACGCCGTGTTCCAGCGCGACGGCGACGACCTGCATTGCGAAATGCCGATCAGCTTCGCCACCGCCGCGCTGGGCGGCGAGATCGAAATCCCGACACTGGACAGCAAAGCCAGCATCAAGATTCCGGCGGAAACGCAAAGCGGAAAAATCTTCCGCCTGCGCGGCAAAGGCATCAAAGGCATGCGCACCCACACCCACGGCGACCTGCATTGCCACGTGGTGGTGGAAACCCCGTCCAACCTCACCGAGCGCCAGAAGGAATTGCTGCGCGAGTTCGAAAGCATCAGCGAACAAGACAGCGCCCGCCACAGCCCGCGCGCCAAATCGTGGATGGGCAAGGTGAAGGATTTCTTCGGGCAGTAAGTTTCATTCGGCCACGCATGGGCACGGATTTTCACGGATCAAAAACGTGAGATTGGTGTTCATGCGTGGCTGTTTTATTACCGAACACGCTGAAGATGCCCGTCAATAGGCGATCTACGCGATGACTCAATGTAGGGGGGGCACGTTTCTTGTGCCCACGCGAAACTTTTCCAACTGACCGCGTGGGCACATGAAACGTGCCCACCCTACCCACGCACTATCCGAACTGAACCCCCGAAAACATCTTGCCGAACATCTGTTCGTGATAGGTGATTTTTCCGGCATCGTCTCCCGCCGCTCCGGCGACAACCATCAGCGGTAGCAGGTGTTCGCTGCGCGGATGGCTGGCGGCTGCGCCGGGGGCGGTGCGCCAGTCGGTTAACAGGCGTTCGCGTTCTGCCGGTGCGGCTTGCACTGCCGCGCCCAGCCAGGTGTCGAACTGTGCCGAGGCTTCGCAAGCCGCAGGACTGTCCGAGAAGAATTCGCGCAGGTTGTGATAACTATTTCCGCTGCCGACGATCAGCACGCCTTCTTCGCGTAGCGGCTGCAAGGCGCGCCCCATCGCCAGATGTTGCGCCGGGTCGAGGTTGTGTTGCAGCGACAGTTGCACGATGGGCACATCGGCTGCGGGGTAAATCAGTTTGAACGGGACGAACACGCCGTGATCCAGCCCGCGTTGGTCTTCTTGTTCGGTGGGGATTCCGGCTTGTTGCAGCAACTCGCGCACCTGCACCGCAACCGGGGCCGAACCCTTTGCCGGGTATGTCAGACGGTAGGTTTCTTCGGGGAAACCGTGGTAGTCGAACAGCAGGTCGTACTGTTTGCTGTTTAACAAGGTGGGCACGGGACATTCCCAGTGGGCGGAGATTACCAGTACGGCGCGCGGTCTAAGCCCCAGTTGCACATCTATTCCGCGCAGGTAAGCCGCGAGTTTGTCCCACGTTCCCGCCGGGAATATAGACGTGGGTGGCATGAAAAAACACGGGCCGCCGCCGTGGGGAATGTAGAGGGTTGGCAATCTTGAATTTTTCATTTCGGTGTCTCCCGTATCAGCGCTCGAACTCAATATTGGGCTACTCCGGCCCAGTTTCAATTGCGTTATTATGTGACCTGTTTCAAAACCAAAAAGGAACGCCATCATGGGCATGACTCTTATTCTTCTCGGCATTTGTCTCGTTGTGCTGATCTACAGCATCACCCTGTACAACAATCTGGTCAGCATGAAACACGCGGTGAGCAAGGCGTGGGCGAACATTGACGTATTGCTCAAGCAGCGCCACGACGAGCTACCCAAGTTGGTTGAGGTGTGCAAGCAATACAAACAGTTCGAGCAGGAGACTTTGCAGCGCGTGGTCGCCGCGCGTTCGCAGGTGCAGGCGGCACGCGAGGGGCAGGACATCGCGGCGCTGGGCGTGGCGGAAGGCATGATGCGCAGCAGTTTGGGCGGGTTGTTCGCGGTGGCCGAGGCTTACCCGGAATTGAAGACCAACCAGAATTACATGCAACTGCAAACGCGCATCACCGGACTGGAGAACGGCATCGCCGACCGGCGCGAGTTGTATAACGAATCTGTGAATATTTATAACGTGGGCATCGAGCAATTCCCGGCGGTGCTGGTCGCCAACATGTTCGCCTATAGCGCAAAACCCCTGCTAGAATTCGCTGCGGCAGAAAAAACAGACGTTGATATCAAATCGTTGTTCGGCTAGGAAGTGATGGCAGTCAAAGTCATTCAAGGCAACAACAGGGGATGTTTGTTCGACACTTCAGCAACTTCGTAGATAAGGAAAATAAAATGAAAAAAATTCTCGTATTGGCACTCGCAATGGGCATCGCCCAACCCGCTTTGGCAGACATTAATATATCCACATTGGCTGGCGGGCAAACCGCTTTCCGCAATGTCTCCGAAGACCTCGGTTCGGCATTGAGCTACAAAGGCATCGCCCCTGCAGAAGGTCTGGGCGTGACCGGTTTTGATCTCAGTATTGATGTCACCGTGACCAATCTGGCGAAAAGCGCTGCGCTGTGGAGCTCGATGGGCGTTGGCGACATCAACAATTTGGTCGTGCCCAAACTGCACGCCACCAAAGGCCTGCCGCTGGATATTGATGTCGGCGGATTCATTTCCACCATCCCCACTACCGGCATCACTTTGGTCGGCGGCGAACTGCGTTGGGCATTTTTGCCGGGCAGCACCGTCATGCCCGCTGTCGCGGTGCGCGGCTCGTTGACCAAACTTTCCGGCATTAACGATTTGGCGCTGGATACCAAAGGGCTGGATGTTTCCGTTTCCAAAGGCATGGCGATGCTCACTCCTTTCGCCGGGATCGGCAAAGTGTGGACCAACAGCGCACCGGGAGCCGGCACTGGCTTTACGGACGAAAGTTTTTCCCAAACCAAATGGTTCGTCGGCGCAAACATGAATCTGGGCTTGATGAACGTCGCCGCCGAGTATGACAAGACCGGCGATGCCGCTTCTTACAACGTCAAAGCGGGCATGCGCTTCTAATCTTTGCCCGATGGCGCAACGAGGATAGCCATGCTCACCTCATTGCGCCGCAGTTACACGCAACTCATCACTTCCGGCGGACAACTTTTACTGTTGTTCGCCGGATTTCATTTTGAGGATCGCATCGCGTGGTTATGGTGTCTGGGCGGCATGGCAGTCATCAGCCTGTTCACCTGGTATGGGGCGCTGCACCGCTTGCGCACCATCAACGGCACACCCACCTCGCGTATCGCTTCCGCCGCGCAGGGCTATGTGGAACTGCTCGGCAACTCGCAGCCGCTGGGCGCGCCCATCCTGGGAAAATATTCGCTGCAACCCTGCTTGTGGTATCGCTACCAGGTCGAGCGCAAGAACCACAAAAACCAGTGGCGCACCGAAGCCACCGGCGAAAGCGACGCGCCTTTTTTGATCGACGACGGCAGCGGGCAATGCGTGATAGACCCCAAAGGCGCGGAAATCATCACGCAACACAAGGACACGTGGCAGGCCGGCGGTTATCGCTACACCGAGTGGTTATTGATACCAATGGACGAACTGTATGCGCTCGGCGAATTCAAAACTGCAGGCGGCAGCACCAGCACACTCACCCATCAAGAGTTGATGAATCAGGTACTGACCGAGTGGAAAAAAGACAACGCGGATTTGCTCCGGCGTTTCGATCTGAACAACAGCGGCGAATTGGATATGCAGGAATGGATGCTGGCGCGTCAGGCCGCCAAACGCGAAGCCCATAAACGCCTGACCGAAGTGCGCGCCGAAGCGGACACCCACTTCCTGCTGCAACCGCACGACGGGCGTTTGTTTCTCATCAGCAACATGCCTCCGCAACAACTCGCCCGCCGCTACGCGCTGTGGACGTGGTTGCATCTGGTGATATTGTTTGGGGCGTTGGGCGGGGTAGCGTGGCTGCTGGCTGGCACAACTTTCTAATCAATCAAAAACCGAACATCCATCCGCAGATTACGCAGATTAAGTGGATTAAAAGCAATACAGAATCTGTTTAATCTGCGCAATCTGCGGACAAAAGTTTTTTCACGTTCAAACCGAAATCCGGTTCCCCGGATGCAGCAAATCAACGATGTCCTGATGCTCGGCCTTGACCGCGAGATCGAGCGGCGTGCTGCCGTCCTGATATTGCGCGTAACGGTTTGCACCTTTATCCAGTAGCAGTTTGACGATCTGGGTATGGCCGTTATTGGCGGCTTTGTGCAGCGCGGTCCAGCCGTCCATGCTGGTCAAATTCACGTCGGCCCCTTTCGCGAGCAGATAGCCGCAGGCCAGCAAGTGTCCGCGCGTAGCAGACTGCATCAGAGCCGTCCAGCCGAACTGGCTCTGGACATTCGGATCGGCTCCTTTATCCAGCAACAACTTCACCACTTTGTCGTAGCCGTTGTAGGCCGCCCAATGCAGCGGCGTGTAGCCGGTCTTGTCGCAGGTGGAAATTTTTGCGCCGCATTTAATCAACAGCAGCGCGAATTCTTCATTGCCGTTGAACGCCGAGATCATCAGCGGTGTCCAGTCGCGCTCGTCGCGGATTTCCAAATCCACGCCGCACGACAGGAACACCTGCACCGCATCCTGGTTGCCGTCTTCGACCGATTTCAGCAGTCCTTGCGGGGTGAATTCGTAACCGAGTTGTTCGACTTCCTGCCGCTTGTATTCCGGGATGTCGCCCCACGCATTGATCTCTTTATCTTCTTCGCGCAGCGAGTGAAAATAATTGCTGAGCCGAATAATTTCCGCCGCCGCTTCCGGCGGAAAACCCGCCCGCTCTCCACCGCGCTTATCCACCATCAGGTCTTGCAGAAAATCCTCGATGTGCGGAGTTTCGATCAGCTCCAGAATTTTTCCGAACACGCGCGGAAAACGCTCCTCCAACACCTGAGGGTAGATGTCTTCTTTGCCGCCTAGCAGTTTGAGTAGTCTTTGATCCACAGCTTGGATACCGTCCCGGAAATTATTATGGTTGGATATTAATCGACTGCACAACATCGATCACCTCACCATCAAGATCAATGACAGCATAACGATAAACTAATTCATTCACGCATGTGGCTCTGTGCATGAGCATACAAATATTACTCTTCGATACGGGATTCTGACCGTCAAATTCCTTTCCAACACATCTACCCAAACCAATGCACGCTCTTCCCCGTACTGACTTGTGCAGGGGAAGCGCTTACCTTTAGACGGAGTACGCACCAGCAATATCTGCGACAGCATCAACAGACAATAAGCGTGGCGAACCAGAAGCTGTCGATTCAGGCGATGCTTGCGCCCGGTGCATGACGGTCTTGGCGACGAGCGCGATACCTTGCGGTTCATGCGAGACAAAGGGTAACGGGGTGAAAAGGCGTGCAGCGAGGTGGTCTCGCCGCGCATCAACTTCAGTTCTGTTGCGTTGGGTGTGAAAAAAAACAGGGACAGTATGGAGATGACCAACGCCCGGTACAGCTAATTTCCAAGTATTAGAATATATATTTAACGCCAGAGGCGACAGTTGCCCGGTTCAATCCGCTTGGCACAATAGCGCAACAATTTCCGACTGTCCGAATTTGCTCGCCAGATTGAGCGGCGAGCTGCCGTCTTTCTGCCGTGCCTGACGGTCAGCCCCTTTTTCCAGGAGCAGTTTGGCGACCGCGAGATGCCCGTTTTGGGCGGCTCTGTGCAGCGCCACAGCACCGTCCTCGCAGGGCAAATTCACATCGGCCCCGTAAGCGATCAGGTAGGCGGCAGCGACCAGATGCCCGCGCGCCGCCGCGAACATCAGCGGTGTCCAGCCAACCTTGCATTGCTGGTTCGGATTGACCTTGTTATCCAACAGCAGTTTCACCACGCCGGCATGGCCGTTATAAGCAGCCCAATGCAACGCGGAGTAGCCCTTCATGTCGCGCACGTCGGTTTTTGCGCCGCTCCCGATCAGCATCGTGACCACATCATCCTCACCCTTGGCCGATGCCACGATCAATGCAGTCCAATTGCGCTCGTCGCGCACTTCAAGATTAGCGCCGAAATCGATCAGTCTTTTCGCAACCTCAAGATTGCCGTCTTCCACCGCTTTCAAAAAACTCTTGGTGGTCACCTCATAGCCCGATTGCATAATGACCTTGCGCTTCTTGTCGGCATCGGCATCGGGCCCGCCGCCCCAGACATCGAGCTGTTTGTCCTGCACGTGAATCTCGCTGTGATAGTTGCTGAGGCGGAAAATTTCCTTGGCGGCTTCGGGCGGAAAACCTTCGCGATCCCCGTTGCGCGAGTTCAACAACAAGTCTTGCAGATACGCATCAATCTTGGGGGTTTCCCACAATTCGAGCAGTTTGCTGAACACGCGCGGAAATCTGGCTTCCAGTACATGGGGGTAAATTGCTTCGTTATCATCTAACATTTTCAACAGCGTCGGATTCATAACCTCATTCCCTTCTGTAGTTTCACAATATTTTTACATTGTATCCACATCGTATTGATCCGATGCGTATAATTTTTCCACTAGCGCAAGATGCTCGCGTAAGTTATCAATTATCCGGGCTGAAAAAATGCGACCGCTTCCGCCTCATCACGCGTGCGCTTGAACGGCGGCAGGCTTTGCCAGATACGTTTGCCGTAATGTTTGGAAATCAGGCGCGGGTCGCAGATCATCAGCACGCCCCGGTCGCTCTCGTCTCGTATCAATCGTCCCGCTCCTTGCTTGAGATTGATGATGGTGCGCGGCAACTGGTATTCCATAAAAGCGTTGCGCCCCTGTTTGTTCATCTCGGCGATACGCGCCGACAACACCGGATCGTCCGGCGGCGCGAAAGGCAGTTTGTCGATAATCACTAGCGACAACGCTTCGCCGCGCACATCCACGCCTTCCCAGAACGACTGGCTACCCAGCAACACCGCGTTGCCGTGTTCGCGGAAGCGCGTGAGCAATTCGTTGCGCGAACCTTCGCCTTGAATCAGCAGCGGATAGCTCAGATTCTTGCGGTCGAATTCGGCTTGCAAAATTTCGTAAGCGCGTTGCATCGCACGCAAACTGGTGAACAACAAAAACGCGCGCCCTTTACTCGCCTCGATCAACGGCAGCGCCGCTTGCACCACGGCATCGGTGTAACCCTCGGTGTTTGGCTCGGGCAAATTCTGCGGCACGTATAACAGCGCCTGTTGCTGATAATCGAACGGGCTATCCCAACATGCCGTGCGCGCTTCGAGCAGCCCCATTTCGGCCTGGTAGTGCGAAAAATTCTGCTTCACCGCCAGCGTGGCCGAGGTAAAAATCCACGCGCGCGGATGGCCGCTGATCTGTTTCGCAAAGATGTCGGCAATGGACAGCGGCGTGGTGTTGAGTTGCAGCGAGTGATGAAAAACTTCCAGCCAGCGCACCGTCTCCGCCACATCGTCGTCTTGCCAGTGCTTGAGCTGTTGCACCAACGCTTGCGCGCGTTGCCAGCAATTCTCCAGCCCTTCGCTGCGCTCCGCCTGCTTCTCCAGTAAACCGGATAACTTGCTCAACTTCTCGCTCAGCGACTTCAATGCGGGCGCAAATTCCTTGATGTTTTGCGTCGCGTCCGCCGCCAAACGTCCTTCTTTTTTAAAAGCCAGGCGCAAGTCGCGCGCGGCTTTTTCTAGCTCGTCGCAGGCCACCGGCAGCGGTGCAAAATCCTTGGCCGAAGTCAGCGCCTCGATGCGCGCATCGCGCGCCAGATCGAGCAACTGCGAGGTGGAAAGGCTTTCGCCGAAAAACAAACTCGCCGTTTCCGGCAACTGGTGCGCCTCGTCGAAAATCACCGTATTGCAGGCTGGCAGCAGCTCCGCCACGCCTTCGTCGCGCAACATCACATCGGCGAAAAACAAATGGTGGTTGACCACGATCACATCCGCTTCCATCGCCTCTTTGCGCGCCTTGAGCACGAAACATTCTTTGTGTTGCGGGCAGTCCTGACCGAGACAGTTATCACGCGTCGAGGTCACGTGCATCCAGATCGGCGCGCTTTCCGCCACATCCGCCAGCCCGCTTTTGTCGCCGCTCTGCGTCACCTTGGCGTACTGCACGATCTTCGCCAAATGCTTCACATCCTCGCGCGTTTTGAACAGCCCGTTCGATTGCGCCAACTCCAGATGATAGTGGCACACATAATTCGAGCGCCCCTTGAGCAGCGCCACCGTCACCGGCACTTTCAGCGCATCGCGCACCATGGGCAAATCTTTTTGAAAGAGTTGGTCTTGCAGGTTTTTGGTGCCGGTGGAAATCACCACCTTGCCGCCCGCCAGCAAAGCGGGCACCAGATAAGCGAAAGTTTTGCCCGTGCCCGTGCCCGCCTCGGCCACCAGAATGGCGTTGTCGTGTATCGCTTCGGCCACCGCAAGTGCCATGTCGCGCTGTTGCGCGCGCGGGCGGAACGATGCGACTTCGGTGGCAAGCGGGCTTTGTTCGGAAAAGAAACGTTCTACTTCGGTGGGCACAGGAGAGGGGGTTAAATAAATTTAGTCCGCAAAGTCAGTGTAAAAAATTTCGATATTATCCACGCACGAAGATGGTGCTATAGTCCAAAAAGACCAATAATGATTTTACGCGAAAGAACGTGCAAACAGTTCTGGAAAAAAGTATTTCCCAACAATGAACAAAGAAATGGTGCTTGCTTGTGAGTGATTCACAATATCCGAATATTTCGGACGTGACTGAACGGGAAGGCTTGACTTTCCCGGCATTCATGGCGGAATACTACCCGCGCATCCTGCAGCAGATCGAACAAAACTGGGGCGGCATCACCTCCGCCAATTACTTCGACACACTCCTGCTCGACAACCGCGAAGACCGCGAGGGCTTCCCGCAGGAAGCGATCCGGGAAATTGAATTGCTCAAGGAATTCCACGAATTTCTCTATCCCAGACTCAGCGTCAACCCCTACGACCCATTCAGCAGCAGCGGAATCCTCTCTCCATCCGCCGAAACTTTTGCGCACAATCCCGCCGTAAATATTTCCGAAGCTCCTGCCCCGCTTACGCTTGGCGGTGACACGATCACCCCCGCGCCCGAACAAAACGCGGAAAAACCGGTCCACGGACGCGGTAACTGGCCCAAGATTCGCACCCAGCACGAACTGGCCGCCATTTCCGAACTGCGCCGCAGCAATAAAAAACTGTACGCGCTACAGGGCAAGCCCATCGGCGAAATCCTGATCCATTTCGGTTTTTCCGACGAGAAATCGTTGCGCGTCGTGCGCCGCATGCAGGAAAGAAACGAACAGGCCGCCAAGCCGCTCGGGCAAGTGATGGTCGAACTCGGCATGATCGCTCAAGCGGATTTGATTTGCGCGCTATGCGTGCAGTCCGGGATCATCATGGTGGATCTGACCGCGCTCACCATTCCGCCGGACACCACCAAGATCATCCCCACCGATCGGGCCCGGGAAAGAATGGTCGTGCCCGTCGGTCTGCACAACGACACACTCTATCTGGCCGTCGAAGATCCGTTCACGTTCAAAGATGCCTCGTTTTTCGCCATGCTGACCATGCACAAGGTGGAACCCGTTTATGCGCCGCACAATGAAATTGTGAGCCGCTTAAATATGCACGGATTCGCAAAAAGCAATTTTGTCATGCGCGAAGCCAAGGAAGAATTTCGCAATCTGGCGCAACTGGCGTGCGATGCACTGCCCAGCAGCCCGGAGTTTGAGTCCGAGAAACTCGAAGCCAGCCTTTCCGAAAACGATGCCACCATCATCAAGCTGGTCAACAAAATGATTTTAAATGCCTACTTTGAAGGGGCATCCGACATCCACATCGAACTATTTCAGGGCAGCCCGGAAACCGAGATCCGCTTCCGCCGCGACGGAGTCCTCGAACATTTCTCCAGCTTCCCGCGCTCGTATCACCCGGCAGTCATATCGCGCATCAAAATCATGTCGGGGCTGGACATCTCGGAACGCCGCCAGCCGCAGGACGGGAAAATTTCTTTCGGTCTGCCGGAAGGCGGGCGCATCGACTTGCGCGTATCGACCATCCCCGGCTTGCGCGGCATCGAATTCATCACCATCCGCCTGCTGTCTTCCGGCGAGCCGATCCCGCTCTCCGACCTCGGCATGTCGGAGCGGGACATGAAAGTCTTCCGCGAATCGACGCAACATACCTATGGACTGATTCTGGTGTGCGGCCCGACCGGCAGCGGCAAAACCACCACCCTGCATTCGGCCATCAAGGAATTAAACACGCCCGACCGTAAAATCTGGACGGCGGAAGACCCGGTCGAAATTGTGCAGTCGCACTTGTGCCAGGTGCAGGTGCATAACAAAATCGGGCTGGATTTTGCCAAGATACTGCGCGCTTTTTTACGCGCCGACCCGGATGTCATCATGGTTGGCGAAATGCGCGACAAAGAGACGGCGAAAATCGCGCTGGAAGCCTCTATGACCGGCCATCTGGTGCTTTCAACTTTGCACACCAATTCGGCTTCCGATACGGTGGCGCGCCTGCTGGACATGGCGGCCGACCCCTACAACTTGTCCGATGCGCTGCTGTGCATCCTCGCCCAGCGGCTCGCGCGCAAACTGTGCCCCCAATGTGCGACGCGCGAGGAAGCCAGCGCGCTCGAACTCGAAGAACTCGCCTACGAATACCACCAGTCCGCACACGACAAGCGCCCGTCGCGCGCGGAGCGCGAAGCGATTATCCGGGGCTGGCACGAGGCATACGCCGCTGCGGACGGCAAGCTGTACCTCAAACACCCGGCAGGATGTAAAGCGTGCAGCGAAGGCTACAAAGGGCGCATCGGCTTGTATGAACTGTTGCAAACCACCCCCAAGGTGCGCCACCTGATCCGCTTGCAGTCGTCCGCCGCCGAATATAAAGCGGCCGGCATCGCCGAAGGCATGAGAACATTGAAACAGGATGGGATTGAAAAAGTATTTCTCGGCATCACCGATATAACCCAGGTTCACAGCGCATGTGCCTGAAGCATTACCGAAATATTGCGACCATAATAACAATGCTTAGTTTGTAAGGATGCTCGTTTAAATAATGCGCAAGGATCACGACAAATCACCGCCTCAATTCAGGTTGAGACACAATTTTCACCTGCTGGTGAAAAACGTTCTGGCTACCTCGATTTTTTTGACCCCCTGCCTCGCTTGCGCGGTCGGCATCGGCGAAGCTGTCCTGCAAAGCAGGCTGGGCGAGCCGTTGCTGGTCAGGGTGGAACTCACGGCAGAACGCGCCGACAACATCGTCACCCCGTGCCTGTCTTTAGCCAAGCCGGGGGCGGATGAAGATCAAAGCAGTTACCTGACCCGTGCCCAACTCTCGCTGTTGACGGAAGCCGGGCGCTCGTACGTCGAAATCCGCACGCGCGAGCCGTTCAACGAACCTTTCGCCATGATGCGGCTCCAAGTCAAATGCCCCGGTTCGGGAATGGGAGCCATCGTCAAGACGCTCACCATCTTGCCCGATCTGCCGAGCACGTACGAGCCGTCACTCGCCAGCGCGATCAGCGCCCCGGCGGAAGCCGTAGAGACAGCGCAGCCTGCACCTGCCGAAGCAAGCGTCGCCAACACCGCCGCGCCGCAACCCGACCTTCCCGTATTGCCGGAATTCTCCCAGCCGCAGTCCATT
>JAGVNQ010000225.1 GCA_020053195.1 Sideroxydans sp. | reverse complement strand
CAAGGTCAAGCACCCCGTGCTGGGCAAGGTGGTGCGCGTGTCCAAGAAGTACCATGCGCATGACGAGAACAACGAGTTCGGACAAGGCGACGTGGTGACCATCGAGGAAACCCGTCCGCTGTCAAAAACCAAGTCTTGGCGCGTGTCCAAGCTGGTTGAGAAAGCCAGCGAAGTATAAATATTTAAATTAGTGCTTGTGCAATCTGGCAAGTATGAATAGAATGCGCGGCTTCGTTTCACCGTCGCTTGCGGCGGCCTAACCCGAACGGGTTCCAAAACTAGCCGCCGCAGGCGGACAAAGTTGGAGATTGAAAAATGATACAAATGCAGTCTGTTTTGAATGTAGCCGACAATACCGGTGCGCGCTCGGTCATGTGCATCAAGGTGCTGGGTGGTTCCAAGCGTCGTTACGCTGGTGTGGGCGATGTCATCAAAGTCAGCATCCGGGATGCAGCACCCCGCTCTCGCGTCAAGAAGGGCGAAGTGTATAGCGCTGTAGTGGTTCGCACTGCCAAAGGTGTGCGCCGCGCGGACGGATCTCTGATCAAGTTTGATGGCAATGCCGCAGTGTTGTTGAATAACAAGCTGGAGCCGATCGGTACGCGCATTTTTGGACCGGTTACTCGTGAATTGCGCAATGAGCGCTTCATGAAGATCGTCTCTCTGGCACCGGAAGTGCTGTAAGCGGCAGTCGAGGATAAATCATGAACAAGATTAAAAAGAACGACGATGTGATCGTCATCGCTGGCAAGGACAAAGGCAATCGCGGCAGCGTGTTGCGCGTTGACGGTGATCATGTTCTTGTTGGTGGTATCAACAAGGTCAAGAAACACCAGAAGCCGAATCCGGTTAAAGGTACGTCGGGCGGTATCGTGGAAATGGAGAAACCTCTCCATATTTCCAATATCGCGATCTACAACTCGGCCACCAAAAAGGCGGATCGTGTTGGTGTCAAGCAGTTGGAGGACGGTCGCAAAGTGCGCGTGTTCAAGTCCAACGGCGAAGTGATTGCGTAAGGGGTAAGAGCATGGCTCGTTTATACGACTACTACAAACAGGCGGTAACGCCGGAGCTGATGAAACAGTTCGGCTACAAATCCGTGATGGAAGTGCCGCGCATCGAAAAGATCACCTTGAACATGGGTGTGGGTGAAGCGGTGGCTGACAAGAAGGTGATGGATCACGCGGTTGGCGATATGCAGAAAATTGCGGGTCAAAAACCCGTGGTGACCAAATCCAAGAAATCTATCGCCGGCTTTAAAATCCGCGACAACTATCCGGTCGGGTGCAAAGTGACTTTGCGCCGCGAACGTATGTATGAGTTTCTGGATCGTCTGGTGACCGTGGCTATTCCTCGCATCCGTGACTTCCGTGGGGTTTCAGGTAAATCTTTTGACGGTCGTGGCAACTACAACATGGGCGTTAAAGAGCAAATCATCTTCCCGGAAATCGAGTACGACAAGATTGACGCGCTGCGTGGCATGAACATCACGATCACGACCACGGCGAAGACCGACGAAGAAGCCAAGGCTCTATTGTTGGCATTCAAATTCCCATTGAAGAACTGAGGGCGATATGGCTAAAGTTGCTGTCATCAACCGCGAGCAAAAGCGTCGCGATACAGTGAAGAAATTCGCTGCTAAACGCGCCGCCTTGTTGGCAATCATCACAAATGTGTCGTTGAGCGATGAAGAGCGCTTTGCGGCGCGTCAAAAATTGCAAGCACTACCGCGCGATTCCAGCCCGGTGCGTTTGCGTAACCGTTGTGCGTTGACCGGTCGTCCGCGTGGCGTGTTCAGCAAGTTCGGTTTGGGGCGTATCAAGTTGCGTGAGTACGCGATGCGCGGCGAAATCCCTGGTGTAGTCAAGGCAAGCTGGTAAGGGTGAATTTATGAGTATGAGTGATCCTATCTCCGACATGTTGACGCGTATTCGCAACGCGCAAATGGCGGAAAAAGTAACGGTGGCAATGCCATCTTCCAAGATCAAGGCGGCGATAGCCAAGGTTTTGCAAGATGAAGGTTATGTTGACGGCTTCAAGGTCGTTGACAATGACGGCAAGCCTACTTTGGAAATTGGACTGAAGTATTACGCCGACCGCCCTGTGATCGAAAAAATCCAGCGCGTGAGCCGTCCCGGCCTGCGCGTGTATAAGGGTAGCGAAGATATTCCCAGAGTGATGAACGGCTTGGGTATTGCAATCGTTTCCACCTCAAAGGGTCTGATGACAGACCGCAAAGCACGCGCCAACGGCATCGGCGGCGAAGTGCTGTGCATCGTCGCGTAAGGGGGAAGCATGTCTAGAGTCGCTAAAAATCCAGTTGTGATTCCAGCCGGCGTAGAAGTTACGCTGGCAGCGGATAAAATTTCCATGAAGGGGCCTTTGGGTACCCTGACACAAGTGTTGAAAGGTGATGTTGCAATTGAACGTCAGGGCGATGCCTTGTTGTGCAAGGCAACTGATGCTTCGGCTCATGCTGATGCGCAGTCCGGCACCATCCGCGCATTGCTGGCTAACATGGTGATCGGGGTCAGCAAAGGCTTCGAGCGTAAGTTGACGCTGGTCGGCGTGGGTTACCGTGCTGCAGCTGCCGGAGATGCAGTGAACCTGACGTTGGGCTTCTCGCATCCCGTGGTGCATAAGATGCCGCAAGGTGTGAAAGTTGCAACACCAACCCAGACCGAAATCGTATTGACCGGTTCGGACAAGCAACAAGTTGGTCAAGTCGCCGCCGAGATTCGTGCGTACCGTCAACCTGAGCCTTACAAAGGCAAGGGTGTGCGTTATTCCGACGAAGTGGTGATCCTGAAAGAAACCAAGAAGAAATAATCGAGGTTGATATGTTGAACAAGAATGAAGCGCGTCAGCGCAGAGCACGCAAAACCCGTGCAAAGATTGCTGACCAAAAGACAGTCCGTTTGGCGATCCATCGCACCAATCTGCATATTTATGCACAAGTGATCTCTGCCGACGGTGGCAAGGTGTTGGCAAGCGCCTCCACGCTGGAAGCGGAAGTTCGCAAAACCGTGGGTAACGGCGGCAACGCTGCCGCCGCCGCTGCGGTTGGCAAGCGTATCGCCGAGAAGGCCAAGAGCGCCGGAGTGACCGCCGTGGCGTTTGACCGTTCCGGTAACAAGTACCATGGTCGCATCAAGGCGCTGGCCGATGCCGCGCGCGAGCATGGCTTGCAGTTCTAATCTGGGGTGAATCATGGCTAAAGCACAACAAGGCAAGAATCAGCAACAAGAAGACAAGGGCGACGGCCTCATCGAAAAGATGATTCACGTCAACCGCGTGACCAAGGTAGTGAAGGGTGGCCGTATTATGGGCTTTGCCGCACTGACCGTGGTCGGCGACGGCGATGGCCGCATCGGCATGGGCAAAGGCAAATCCAAGGAAGTGCCGGTGGCTGTGCAGAAGGCGATGGAAGAGTCGCGCCGCAAGTTGCTCAAAGTGAATTTGAAAGAAGGCACGCTGCATCACGCGGTGATCGGTCGCCACGGCGCAGCCAAGGTTTACATGCTGCCAGCTTCCGAAGGTACCGGAATTATTGCCGGCGGTGCGATGCGCGCCGTGTTCGAGGCAGTCGGCGTGCGTAACGTGTTGGCCAAGTGTATCGGCTCCAGTAATCCTTACAATGTGGTGCGTGCCACGCTGAACGGTTTGCAGGCGTTGAATTCGCCGGCTGAGATTGCTGCCAAGCGCGGCAAAAGCGTAGAAGAAATCACGGGGTAAGTCATGGCACAAGCTAAAACGGCGCAAGCCAAAAAATTGAAGGTGACGCTGGTGAAGAGCATCATCGGCACCAAGGAATCTCATCGCGCCACCGTGCGCGGTTTGGGTCTGCGTCGCATGCACCATACTGTCGAAGTGGAAGACACACCGGCAGTGCGCGGCATGATTAATAAAGTGTATTACCTGGTCAAGTGCGAGGCGTAAATGCAACTCAATCAAATTAAACCTGCTGATGGTTCCAAGCATTCAAAGCGTCGCGTAGGTCGCGGCATTGGTTCCGGTTTGGGCAAGACTGCGGGTCGCGGTCACAAAGGTCAGAAATCCCGTTCCGGCGGTTTCCATAAGGTCGGTTTTGAAGGCGGTCAAATGCCTTTGCAACGTCGTCTGCCCAAGCGCGGCTTCGTGTCTTTGACACGTAACGATACGGCGCAAGTGCGTTTGTCCGATCTGCAAAAAATGCCGGTTGATGTCATCGACTTGTTGGCGTTGAAGCAAGCTGGCGTAGTTCCCGCCATTGCCTTGACTGCAAAGGTTGTGCTGGCTGGTGAGTTGACCCGTGCGGTCAAGTTGCAAGGTTTGCAGTTGACCAAGGGTGCGCGTGCTGCGGTGGAAGCCGCTGGCGGCAGCATCGCCGAGTAAGGGTAGCCTGTGAGCAAAGCGGTAGCCAAAGGAAAGTACGGTGACTTGGGCGCGCGCCTGTGGTTTTTGCTTGGCGCGTTGATTGTTTACCGCATCGGTGCGCATATCCCGGTGCCGGGAATTGATCCGAACGTATTGGCGGAGCTATTCCAGACGCAAAAGGGCGGCATCTTGGGCATGTTTAACATGTTCTCGGGTGGCGCGCTGGAGCGCTTCACTATCCTTGCGCTGGGGATCATGCCGTACATTTCGGCATCGATCATCATGCAGTTGGCGGCGATTGCGGTGCCGCATCTGGAGCAGTTGAAGAAAGAAGGCGAAGCGGGTCGCCGCAAGATCACGCAGTACACGCGTTACGGCACGCTGGTGTTGGCGCTGTTCCAGTCGTTTGGTATTGCGGTGATGTTGCAGTCGCAAAAAGATTTGGTTTTGAATCCGGGCATGATGTTCCAACTGACCACGGTGGTTACGCTGGTGACCGGGACGATGTTTCTGATGTGGTTGGGTGAACAGATTACCGAGCGCGGATTGGGTAACGGAATTTCGCTGATTATTTTCGCGGGTATTGCCGCAGGATTGCCCAGCGCGATCGGCAATACGCTGGAAATGGCTCGTACCGGGGCATTCTCGATACCGCTGGTGCTGGCGCTGTTTATCGGTGCCATTCTGGTGACCGGATTGGTGGTGTTCGTCGAACGCGGACAGCGCAAGATTTTGGTGAACTATGCCAAGCGTCAAGTGGGCAACAAGGTGTATGGTGGGCAAAGTTCGCATTTGCCGCTGAAGTTGAATATGGCCGGTGTGATCCCGCCGATCTTCGCTTCCAGCATCATTCTGTTTCCGGCAACCTTGGCAGGCTGGTTTGGTTCTGGATCCAGTATGACTTGGTTGAAAGATGTGAGCGATATGTTGTCGCCCGGTCAACCGATTTATGTGATGTTTTACGCTGCGGCCATTGTGTTCTTCTGCTTCTTCTACACGGCGCTGGTATTCAGCCCGAAAGAAACGGCAGACAATTTGAAGAAGAGCGGTGCGTTCTTGCCGGGTATCCGTCCCGGTGACCAGACCGCGCGCTACATTGAAAAGATCATGCTGCGCCTGACTTTGGTGGGTGCGGTGTACATCACGCTAGTGTGTTTGCTGCCTGAATTTTTGGTGGTGAAGTGGAATGTACCGTTTTACTTTGGCGGAACATCACTGCTGATTCTGGTGGTGGTGACCATGGATTTCATGGCGCAAGTGCAGTCATACATGATGACGCACCAGTATGAAAACCTGCTGAAGAAGGCAAATTTTAAGGCCGGATTGGCGCGATAAATGGCGAAGGAAGACGTCATCCAGATGCAGGGTGAAGTTGAAGAGTCCCTGCCCAACGCGACCTTTCGTGTGAAACTGGAAAATGGATTTGTAGTGTTGGGGCACATTTCAGGCAAGATGCGTATGCACTACATCCGCATTCTGCCGGGAGACAAAGTCACCGTCGAAGTGTCGCCGTATGATTTGAGCAAGGCACGTATCGTTTTCCGTGCCAAGTAGTTGGGCAAAGTAAGGAGAAGCAAATGAAAGTGCAAGCATCCGTGAAGAAAGTGTGCCGTAATTGCAAGATCGTGCGGCGCAATCGCGTAGTTCGTGTGATCTGCAGTAGCGATCCACGTCACAAACAGCGCCAGGGTTGATTGAGTAAAATCGCCGCTGGATGGTATAATTTACGACTTTTGAATAAATAGGGTAGCTGCATGGCTCGTATTGCCGGTGTAAACATTCCAAACCATCAACACGCCGTGATCGCGTTGACCGCGATCTACGGTATCGGACGCACTCGTTCGCAGCAGATTTGCGCTGCGGCAGGAGTAGTCTCGACCACCAAGATGAAGGACGTAAGCGATTCCGATATGGAAAAGCTGCGCGAAGAAGTCGCGAAATTCACTGTAGAAGGTGATTTGCGTCGTGAGATTTCCATGAACATCAAGCGATTGATGGACTTGGGTTGTTACCGTGGTCTGCGCCACCGTCGCGGCTTGCCGTGCCGTGGTCAGCGTACCCGTACCAACGCGCGAACCCGCAAAGGTCCGCGTAAGTCCATCGCTGGCGCGAAGAAGTAATCTAGTAGAGGATCTAAGACATGGCAAAGCCCAGCACGAGAGTGCGCAAGAAAGTTAAGAAGAACGTTGCCGAAGGTATCGCGCACGTTCACGCCTCCTTCAACAACACCATCGTGACCATCACGGATCGTCAGGGCAATACTCTGGCTTGGTCCACCAGTGGCGCGCAGGGTTTTAAAGGTTCTCGCAAGAGCACACCGTTTGCGGCGCAGATTGCTGCCGAGACAGTGGGTAAATCTGCTGTGGAATGCGGTGTCAAGAATCTGGAAGTTCGCATCAAGGGCCCAGGCCCGGGTCGTGAATCCGCAGTGCGCGCACTGAATGCCGCAGGTTTCAAAATCACCAGCATTTCGGACATTACGCCGGTACCGCACAACGGTTGCCGTCCTCCGAAAAAGCGTCGTATCTAAGGAGCATAGATCTTGGCTAGAAATCTTGATGCAAAGTGCCGTCAGTGCCGCCGCGAAGGCGAGAAGCTGTTTCTGAAGGCAGAGAAGTGTTTTACCGACAAGTGCTCGGTTGAGCGTCGCGCGTATCCGCCCGGCCAACACGGTCAGAAGAAAAATAACCGCCAGTCCGAGTACGGTGGCCAGTTGCGCGAAAAGCAAAAGCTGCGTCGCATCTACGGCATGATGGAAGGTCAATTCCGTCTGACATACAAGCGCGCAGAGCAATCTCGCGGCATCACCGGCGAAAGCCTGTTGCAGTTGCTGGAGTCGCGTTTGGACAATGTGTCCTATCGTATGGGTTTCGGTGGTTCTCGTGCCGAAGCGCGTCAAACCGTGCGTCACAACGGCATTATGGTTAACGGCAAGCGCGTCAACATTCCGTCCTATCAAGTTCGTCCGGGCGATGTGGTTGAAGTGGCCGAGAAATCCAGAAGCCAGTTGCGTTTGAAGGCGGCTTTGCTTGCGGCTGAACAGCGCGGATTCCCGGAATGGCTGGAAGTTGATTCCAAAGCGTTCAAGGGTACTTTCAAAGCAGTTCCCCAGCGTTCTGAATTGCCAGCTACGATCAACGAGCATCTCGTGGTCGAGTTGTATTCCAAGTAATCTACGCGGAGTCGAATATGCCTAACAATAATCTGTTGAAGCCACGCATCATCGACGTGCAACGAATTTCCCCCACCCATGCAAAAGTGGTGATGGAGCCTTTCGAGCGCGGTTACGGTCACACGCTGGGCAACGCCCTGCGTCGTGTGCTGCTTTCCTCCATGCCCGGTTTTGCCGTGACTGAAGTCAAGATCGCGGGCGTATTGCACGAATACTCGTCCATCGACGGCGTGCAAGAAGACGTGGTCGAGATTCTGCTGAACCTGAAGGGTCTGGTGCTCAAGCTGCACAACTCGCGTGAAACGACATTGCACTTGAAGAAATCCGGTGCAGGTGTTGTGACTGCTGCTGACATCGAAGTGAATGCCGATACCGAAGTCATCAACCCGACTCACGTGATCGCTCACTTGACCGCTGGCGGCAAGCTGGATATGGAAATCAAGGTTGAGCAAGGTCGCGGTTACGTTTCCGCTATCTCGCGCATGCAGCCCGGTGCAACACGTCCGGTGGGACATATTGCGCTGGACGCATCGTTCAGCCCGATCTCCCGCGTCAGCTACGCAGTGGAAAGCGCGCGTGTTGAACAGCGCACCGACCTCGACAAGCTGATTATGGACATTGAGACCAACAGCGCTATCGATCCCGAAGAAGCGATTCGTTACTCGGCTCGCGTGTTGATGGATCAACTCTCTGTATTCGCTGCGCTGGAAGGCACACCGGCTCCGGTAGAGAAGCCGCAGACACCGAAGGTTGACCCGATGTTGCTGCGTCCTGTAGATGATTTGGAACTGACACCGCGTTCGTCCAACTGCCTCAAGGCACAGAGCATCCATTACATCGGTGACCTGATCCAGAACACCGAAGCAGACTTGTTGCGCACCCCTAACCTGGGTCGCAAATCGCTCAACGAGATCAAGCAAGTGCTGGCCGAACACGGTCTGTCACTGGGCATGAAGTTGGAAAACTGGACTTCAGTCGCCGAGATGTAATACTCGCTTGGCTCAAGCCAAGCCGGAAAGTTAGAGAGGGAAATCATGCGTCACCGTTTAGGACTTAGAAAACTCAACCGCACCAGCAGCCACCGTTTGGCGATGTTGCGCAACATGACCGTTTCGCTGCTGCGTCACGAAGTCATCAAAACCACACTGCCGAAGGCCAAGGAACTGCGCCGCGTCGCCGAACCTATCCTGACACTGGGCAA
The DNA here is from genome assembly GCA_020053195.1 of Sideroxydans sp. Lineage (GTDB taxonomy): Bacteria > Pseudomonadota > Gammaproteobacteria > Burkholderiales > Gallionellaceae > Sideroxyarcus. The sequence goes on along the minus strand of JAGVNQ010000225.1, from coordinate 14,176 downwards.
GAACCCCAGCCTGGCTAATCGCCGCTTGGCGTTTGCTCGTCTGCGTGACCGTGAGATGGTCAGCAAGCTGTTCGACGAACTCGGCCCGCGTTATGCAGCCCGCAACGGCGGCTACTCGCGCATCTTGAAGTTCGGCTTCCGCAAGGGCGACAACGCTCCGATGGCGCTGATCGAACTGCTGGATCGTCCGGCTGAAGCTCAACCGGTTGACGCAGGCGAATAAGCTTCAATAGTTGCAAGCACGAACAAACAAGGCCGGATTTATTCCGGCCTTGTTTGTTTTTGCGGTTTTGAAAAGGCAGCTTGCCCGCAAGGCAGGAAATACGGGCATCTTCAGCGAGTATGTGGTGTAGATCGCCTATTGGCGCGCCTTGCGGGGCAGGTGAGTTTTGAAAATCAGTACGGCTTCTCCCCCACCCAATTTCCCGGCGGCTGATACTGGCACACCCAAATCTGCTCAAGCGAGTCGCATACCGCAACAGCACAGCCTACCGTGGTGGTCGTTTTCCAGATGACTTGCGTGTAGTGCCCGCACATCTTGCCTGCGGCGCAGCGATTGGTTTTGTAGTCATAGTTGGCGCGTTCGTTGCCCCAATCATCCACCACCTCGCCCGGCTTGACTTGCTGCAATTCGCGCTTGCCGTCCGTCCACACCACCGCGCTCGCCCAATACAAATTCTCGCCGTATTGGCTATCCGGCTTGCTGTGCCGCATCTGGCATTGATTGTTTTGCTTCAGGTGATTCGCCCATTCCTGCGCCGATGCCGCGAGTTTGGTGGAGTAGGTAAGTGCTGGCGCACCCACTGTCTCGCGCCAGCGGTTGTGCGCGGCCAGCATTTCATCCGCAGCAAAGTCGAGCGCGTGCGCCGACAAAGATGAAGCGACGCAGCAGGCGAGCAAGATTCTTTTCATCATTTCTCCAGCAGCTTTTTCAAATACGGCCCGGTCACGCTTTCAGGATTCGCCGCGATGTCTTTGGGCGAACCTTGCGCCACGATACGTCCGCCACCGTCACCACCCTCCGGCCCCAGGTCGATCACCCAATCTGCGGTTTTAATGACATCCAGATTGTGCTCAATCACCACCACCGTATTGCCCTGATCGCGCAAGGTATGGATAACCTTGAGCAGCATGTCGATGTCATGGAAGTGCAGGCCGGTGGTCGGTTCGTCGAGGATGTACAGTGTGCGTCCGGTGTCGCGCTTGGACAGCTCCAGCGACAGCTTTACGCGCTGCGCTTCGCCGCCGGACAGTGTGGTCGCGCTCTGTCCCAACGTGATGTAACCCAAGCCCACGTCGAGCAGCGTCTTCAGCTTGCGCGCGAGGATAGGCACAGCGGAGAAGAACTCATGCGCCTGTTCCACCGTCATGTTCAGCACCTGATGGATGTTCTTGCCCTTGTATTGCACCTCCAGCGTCTCGCGGTTGTAGCGGTGGCCGTGGCACACGTCGCACGGCACATACACGTCCGGCAGAAAGTGCATTTCCACTTTAATCACGCCGTCGCCTTGGCACGATTCGCAGCGTCCGCCTTTCACATTGAACGAGAAACGTCCCGGCCCGTAGCCGCGTTCGCGTGCGGTTGGCACGCCGGAAAATAAATCGCGTATCGGTGTAAACAGCCCGGTATAAGTCGCCGGGTTGGAACGCGGCGTGCGACCGATGGGCGATTGATCGACGCTGATGACCTTGTCGAAAAATTCCAGACCTTCGATTACAGAATACGGCGCAGGCTCGGCATTGCTGCCGTACAAATGCTTGGCCACCGCGTTGTACAAAGTGTCGTTGATAAGTGTGGACTTACCCGAGCCGGACACGCCCGCGATACACACCAATAATCCCACCGGCAGATCGAGCGTGACATCCTTCAAATTATTACCGCACGCGCCGATAATTTTCAGACGGCGCTCGGGATCAGGTTTATGAATCGCATTCGGTGCTGCAATACTGCGCCGCCCGGACAAGTAATCGCCAGTAAGCGATTGCGGGTTGGCACACACTTCTTCGGGCGTGCCTTGCGCCACCACCAAGCCGCCATGCTCGCCCGCACCCGGCCCCATATCCACCACATAGTCGGCAGTGCGGATCGCGTCCTCGTCATGCTCCACCACGATCACGCTATTGCCCATGTCGCGCAGGCGCTTCAGCGTATCCAGCAAACGGTCGTTGTCGCGCTGATGCAAACCGATGGAAGGCTCGTCCAGCACATACATCACACCAGTCAAGCCTGAGCCGATCTGCGAAGCCAAACGGATGCGTTGCGACTCGCCGCCAGAAAGTGTTTCCGCCGAACGATCCAGCGACAAATAATCCAGTCCCACGTTATTGAGGAAGGTCAGACGACTAGCGATCTCCTGCACGATCTTCTCGGCGATGGCCTGTTTGTTGCCGGGCAGATTCACACCCTGGAAAAAAGTTAGCGCCTGCTTCAGCGGCAACGCGCTCAATTCGTAAATCGTGCGCTCCGCCACGCGCACATGGCGCGCCTCCTCGCGCAGACGTGTGCCCTTACACTCGGGGCACGAACAACCGTTCAGATACTTCGCCAACTCTTCGCGCACCGTGGGCGAGTCGGTCTCTTTGTAGCGCCGCTCAAAATTATTAACGATGCCCTCGAACGCATGTTCGCGCAGCATCTTCTTGCCGCGCTCGTTCAAATATTGAAACGAAATTTCTTCGTGCCCGCTGCCGTACAACACCACCGTTTGAATCTTCTCCGGCAAACTTTCGAACGGACGCTCCAGATCAAAATCGTAATGCTTCGCCAGACTGTCCAGCATCTGGAAATAAAACTGATTGCGTTTATCCCAACCCTTGATCGCGCCGCTGCTTAACGAAAGATTTGGAAAAGCCACAATGCGTTTCGGATCAAAGAAACTAATCACCCCCAAACCATCGCACTTAGGACACGCGCCCATCGGACTGTTGAACGAGAACAGACGTGGCTCCAGTTCCTGCAAAGAATAATTGCACACCGGGCAAGCGAACTTGGCCGAGAACATATATTCCTTGCCCGTATCCATCTCCACCGCAGAAGCGCGACCATCCGCGTGGCGCAACGCCGTCTCGAACGACTCCGCCAAACGCTGCTTGATGTCCGGCGAAACCTTCAGCCTGTCCACCACAATCTCAACCGTGTGCTTCTTGTTCTTCTCCAACTTCGGCAAGTTGTCCATCTCGCACACCTTGCCGTTCACACGTAGCCGCACAAAACCTTGCGCGCGCAGCTCGTCAAACAAATCCGCCTGCTCGCCTTTGCGCTCCACCACCAAAGGCGAAAGGATCATCACCTTCGTGCCCTCCGGCAGCGCCAGTACATGATCCACCATCTGCCCCACACTCTGCGCCTGCAACACAATGCCGTGCTGCGGACAATACGGATCGCCCGCGCGCGCAAACAGCAGCCGCAAATAATCGTGAATTTCGGTGACCGTGCCGACAGTGGAACGCGGGTTGTGCGAAGTGGCCTTCTGCTCGATCGCAATCGCGGGCGAAAGCCCCTCGATCAAATCCACATCCGGCTTCTCCATCAACTGCAAAAACTGCCGCGCGTAAGCCGAAAGCGACTCCACATAACGCCGCTGTCCCTCGGCATACAACGTATCGAAAGCCAGAGAAGACTTGCCCGAACCGGACAAGCCGGTAATCACCACCAGCTGATTGCGCGGCAGATCGAGACTGATGTTCTTCAGATTGTGGGTGCGAGCACCGCGTATTTTGATGTATTCCATGTGAGGCCGAGACGTTGAAAAGCGACCTGACAATATACGCGAGTTTTGGGGCTTTCCCAAACCTTGCAAGTGCTCAATAACAGTTTTGATATTGATGCCGAGAAAGGAAGGCAACAGATGTTGGATAACAGTTCATGCGCTGGGGATATTCATCACATATTTGCATTATTGAAGTGCCACTTCATTTATGCAAGAATAACGATCATGTTTAAACGACACCTCCTTCCTGTATTGCAATCTCGCGCACGGCAGATGCCCGTGGTCACGGTCACAGGCCCGCGCCAGTCCGGCAAGACGACGCTGTGCCGCATGGCCTTTGCAGATAAGCCTTATGCCAACCTGGAGCAGCCGGACATACGCGATTTTGCGCGCACCGACCCGCGCGGCTTTCTGGCGCAATTCCCGGATGGCGCGGTCATTGATGAAATTCAGCGCGTGCCGGACTTACTCTCGTGGATACAGGGCGAAGTCGATCAGCACAAAACTGCGGGACGCTACATTCTTACAGGTAGCCATCAATTCGAACTGAGCCGACAAATCTCGCAATCCCTTGCCGGACGTACCACACTACTCAAACTGCTGCCGTTGTCGGTTGCCGAATTGGCGCAAGGCGCACCCCAGAGTACCGACGAATTTCTGTATCGCGGCGGATACCCGCGCATCCATGCCGACGGCCTTGATCCCACCGTAGCATTGGGCGATTACTTTGAAACCTATGTCCAGCGTGACCTGCGGGAACTGGTACAACTAAAAAATATAGTTGCGTTTGAACGATTCGTGCGGCTGGCTGCGGGGCGTGTCGGGCAAGTGCTCAACCTGCAAAGCCTCGCTGCGGATGTCGGCGTATCCGGCCATACCGCGCGCGAGTGGATCACTTTGCTGGAAGCCTCTTACATCGTATTCAGATTGCCACCCTGGTTTTCCAACATCGGCAAACGCCTGATCAAATCGCCAAAACTCTATTTCTACGACGTAGGGTTGGCCGCATGGCTAGTTGGCATCAAACAGTCGGAACATCTTGCCGCTCACCCCCTGCGCGGCAACCTGTTTGAAAACCTTGCAGTGTTAGAAGTCCTGAAAACATACCTCAATGCGGGCGAACATCCTGATCTGCACTATTACCGCGACAGCACAGGCATCGAAGCCGACCTCGTCCTGCAACACGGCGCAGAAATGACCCTGATCGAAATCAAATCAGCGCAAACGATTGCAAGCGATGCCATGCGCAACATTGCAAATATACGCAACGGCTTGGGCGCGCGAGCAATCGGATCGGCATTGATCTACGGCGGAACGGAAACGCAACGTCGCAGCGAATACGATGTCGTGCCTTACACAGAGATTTGGCGCTGGCTGGGCGGGCAGTGAAAGCAAATGTTCGTGGTGAGGCGACTCTTGAATGGACTCGCTGATGCGTCGAAAAAGGTATTAAGCGCGCATATCCAAACAATTTCTCTGCTGTGATACCCTTCGCCGCCATGTTAAAAAACGAAGCTTTCTCCCGCGTTCTGATTGACGCTCAACTCGCCGCGCAGGGCTGGGATACCCAAGACCATAACGCGGTGCGCTACGAGGTGAGCTGTGCGGACGGCACGCGCGCCGACTACGTGTTGTGCGACCGTCATGGCCGGGCGATGGCGGTCGTCGAGGCCAAGCGTTTTTCGGTGAATCCGGGCGATGCGGCAGAGCAAGAAAAAAAAGTACGCCAGACAATTAAATCTAAAAAACGTAATTGAGCCACGGATGAACACAGATGAAGCTCAGATAAACAACAGCTTATCCGCAATTTTTGCGCACCCTGTGGGTGAGTCTCATCTCTCGGGTAACGCACGGTTTTCTCTGTGAAAATCCGTGTTCATCCGTGGCTAACTTAGGTTTTAAGGTTAAACGTCCCGCATCGGGAAGGCGCTATAACCATTATGCATATTGTAAATTCAATTGACAATTTGTCTCAATTCGTCAGAATTGACCCCCATGCAAAAACGATCCGCAGCAACCACATTGCAACAACTCGCCACCTGGTATCCCGCCGTCGCGCTTACTGGCCCGAGACAGGCGGGCAAGACCACGCTATCGCAGGCCGTATTCCCGGACAAACCATACCGCTCTTTGGAAGACACGGATCAGCGCGAATATGCGGTGAGCGACCCGCGAGGATTTCTTTCGCAGTTCCCTGATGGCGCGATCCTCGACGAGGTGCAGCGCGCACCGGAACTGTTCTCCTACCTGCAAACGCGGTTGGACGCGGAACGCCGCATGGGGCTGTTCATCCTCACCGGTTCGCAACAGTTCAGCCTGAATCAGTCTATTTCCCAGTCGCTGGCAGGGCGGGTGGGATACTTGCACCTGCTACCGTTCACGCAGGGCGAATTGAAAGACGCATACACCCCAAAAAGTTTGGAAGCCATGCTGCTGCAAGGTTTTTACCCGCCCTTGTTCGACCGGGGCATCCCGCCGCACATTTGGTATTCCGATTACGTCGCCACCTACATCGAGCGCGACTTGCGCCAACTCATCAACGTGCGCGACCTATCCACCTTCCAGCGTTTTTTGCGCATGTGTGCCGCGCGCACAGGGCAGATGCTCAACCTATCCGCGTTGGCGGCGGACTGCGGCATCACGCACAACACCGCCAAAAGCTGGATTTCGATTCTGGAAGCAAGCTACCTCGTGATCCTGCTGCCGCCTTGGCATCGCAACCTCGGCAAACGACTGGTCAAAACCCCCAAACTATATTTTTTGGATACCGGCCTAGCCGCATGGTTGGCCGGAGTGCGAAAAACCGGCGACTTGGAATTGGGCACAATGCGCGGCGCACTTTTTGAAACTTGGGTAGTGAGCGAATTCACCAAACAACTGTGCAACCACGCACTGCCCAACCGACTCTATTTCTGGCGCGACAGCGCGGGCAACGAAATCGACCTGCTGCTGGAAAACGGGCCGGAAACCGCCTTCCCCATCGAATGCAAAGCAGGGCAAACCGTGTCGTCAGACTGGTTCAAGCCAATACAAAACTTCTGCAAAGCCTCCGGCGCACCCGCCTCGGCGCTCATCTACGGCGGACAAGAAAACCAACCGCGCACCACCACCCCCGTCTTCGGCTGGCGGGGAATGGAAGAATTGTTGAAGCTGGCGCTGAATGAACAGAAGTGAAAAGGCGAGCTTGAATATTTCCCAGTTCCGCCTCCGCTAAATAAAGCATTGCGCTAACGGGTGGAAGCGGCAAATTAAATCCAGATTGTCCAAGGATACAAGCCAGCAGGCATATCCAAACAATTTCGATGCTGTGATACCCTTCGCCGCCATGTTAAAAAACGAAGCTTTCTCTCGCGTCTTGATTGACGCACAACTCGCCGCGCAGGGCTGGGATACCCAAGACCAGAACGCGGTGCGCTATGAGGTGAGCTGTGCGGACGGCACGCGCGCCGATTACGTGTTGTGCGACCGTCATGGCCGGGCGATGGCGGTCGTCGAGGCCAAGCGTTTTTCGGTGAATCCGGGCGACGCTGCCGAGCAAGCAAAAAATTACGCCAGACAATTAAACGTCCCCTACATCTTCCTCACCAACGGCAACGAGGTGCGCTTCTGGGAATGGCAAAGCGCGGCCTTTCCGCATCCGGTCAAAACCTTTTTCAAACAATCCGATTTAGAGCGCCGCTTTGCCACGCGCCAAGTGAAGCGCGATTTGCTGAGCGTGGAAACTGACGAGCGAATTGCCGGGCGCGATTACCAAAAAACCTGTATTCAAATATTGTGCGAAGAAATTCTGCAAGGCCGTCGCAAGCTCTTGGTCGAGATGGCGACCGGCACGGGCAAAACCCGCACCGCCGCCGCGTTCATCAAGCGCCTGTTCGAGGCCAACGCCATCACCCGCGTACTGTTTCTGGTGGATCGCATCCCGCTTGCCAAACAAACCGAAGATGCATTCGCCGAACATCTGCCGGACTACCCCAGTTATGTGCTGCGCGCCGGACGACGCTTTCAGGACGAAAAACTAATCACCATCACCACGCTGCAAAGCATGGTGAACATCTATGCCGATTATTCGCCGGGCTATTTCGATCTGGTGATTTCCGATGAATGCCATCGCAGTATTTACGGCCAGTGGAGCGGTGTGCTCAAACATTTCGATGGCGTGCAAATCGGTCTGACAGCCACGCCCTGTGTGGCTGCCGAAATTGAAGCGGGCGACGAAGAGGACAAAGCGTTTGTCAAAGACACCCTGCGATTTTTTGAAGTGGATCGCCCCACCTTCACCTACAAACTCAAAGATGCCATCAGCGATGGTTACCTCGTGCCTTACCAGATATACAAAGCGCAGACCGTGAAGACCGCAGCCGAAGGCGGCTTCGAGGTCAAGAAAAGCGAACTCGACTGGACGGCGATGGAGGACAAGACCCGCGCCGAATTGGAGCTGCTGTTCAAAGACAACGATCCGCTGGTGGTCGATCCGTCCGCCTTGGAACGGCGCTTCACCATCCCGCAACGCAACCGTGCCATGGTCAGCGAATTTCGCTCGGTGATGGACAACGGCTACGTTGACCACAAAGGTGTACAGCGCAAACCGCTGCTGGGCAAAACCATCGTGTTCGCCGTCACCAAACGCCACGCCGAAACGCTGGCGCAAATGTTCGACCAAGCCTTTGCCGACAAGAAGACATCGCCCGATGTGCGTTATGCCGACTACGTGGTGTCCGGCATGGGGCAGGATGACACGGTGGACGGCATGACCAAAATCAAACGTTTCAAGAAAGAACAGTACCCGCAAATTCTGGTGTCGGTGAACATGCTCGACACCGGATTCGATTGTCCCGAAGTGTGCAATCTGGTGTTCGCGCGTTTCACCCGTTCGTCCATTCTTTACCAGCAAATGCGCGGACGCGGCACACGCAAAGCGCAGAACAAACCGCTGTTCACCATGTTCGATTTCGTGGGCGTGGCGGATTACCACGGCGATGATGACGAATACGCCACAGGTGGCATCGTGGCCGAGCCAAAGAAAAAACGCCGTTACGAACCGCGCCGCCTGCTGGCGCTGGACATCAACGACCACATCGACCCGACCACGCGCGAGTGGATCACCGTCGATGAAAACGGCAACATGGTTTTCCCCGAAGCCTCCGAACAGAAAGCCGCCGAACTCGGCTTGCGTTTTGAAGCATGGCTGCTGGCGCAGCAAATAAATCCCGGCGAAGAAAGCTGGCTGCGCATGATAGGTAGCCAACTGCGCGCCAATGCCGGAACGATGGAAGAATTCACCTCCGGGCATTTTGCCTTTCATCCCTTCTCGCAACTGGGCGGCTACAACCAAGCGTTGCGCGTCTTCGGCAACGGGCAGCGCCTCGAAGAAATATTGGAAAGCCTCAACGCAGCCGTGTTTGGCAACGGCGAAGACAACAATCAAATACGCAACGGCGATCAGCCGACTGCACACTAAACAAGGAAACAAATGCCACTCACCGCCGACATGCGTCGAGCCATAGATCAAATACGCGACTACCTCTTCGGTGGTGGCTATCCCGATCCCGTCGCCAATGCCGAACAACTTTCATTTCTGTTTTTCTTCTATCTGGTGGAAGGCATAGACAAAGAAAACGCGATGCGCGCCAAGGTGCTCAAGCAGCCGTATGAAAGTTTGTTTGCGGGCGAGTGGAAGCTGAAGAATCCGCTTAACGCACCGGCGAAAGATGTTGAAAGCATCGACAGAGAACACTTCCGCTGGTCAGTCTGGGCAAAAGGATTATCCGGCGAAGCCTTGGTGCGTTTCGTGCGCGACGAAGTGTTCGCCTTCTTTGCCGAGCTGGGCGAAAAGTCCGCGCACAACTTCATGCACGGCGCGCGCCTCTCCATCGACGAACCCACCGTGCTCGCCCAAGTGGTCACGCTGGTGGATGGCCTGCACCTCGACCAATCGGATTCCGACACCAAAGGCGACCTGTTCGAACACGTGCTGCGCCAGATCAAACAGGCGGGTGAACTTGGCCAGTTCCGCACGCCGCGCCACATCATCCGCGCCATCGTCGAAATGATAGACCCCAAAGTCGGCGAAACCATTTACGACCCGGCGGCGGGCACGGCGGGCTTTCTGGTGGCCGCTTACAACCACATCCGCCTCGCCCATTCGTCGCCAGGCGCGATTCACGAAGACGAAGTGGACGGCAAACTGCAACGGCGTGGCTTCGGCGACAAGCTCTCCGCCGCACAAGTTTCCGCGCTGCAAAACGCCACCTTCTACGGCAACGATGTTGATCCCAAAATGGTGCGCCTCGCCACCATGAACCTCACCCTGCGCGGCCTGCCCAACGTGCGCATCCTGCTGCGCAACGTGCTCACCACCACGCTGGACAACGAACGCAAAACCGAATGGGGATTGCCGCAGGAAGGCTACCATGTCGTCCTCGCCAACCCGCCGTTCTCCGGGCGCGTGGACAAAGACCGCATCGTGGACGAAGTGAAAGTCGGCAGCAGCACCTCCACCGAATTACTGTTTTTAAAATACATGATGGACAGCCTGCGCCCCGGTGGACGCTGCGGAGTCATCGTGCCGGAAGGCGTGCTGTTCGGCTCCACCGGCGCGCACAAAGAACTGCGCCGCCAACTCATAGAAAACTGCCGCGTGCAGGCCGTGCTCTCCCTGCCCGGCGGCGTATTCCAGCCGTACTCCGGCGTAAAAACTTCCGTGCTGTTTTTTCAAAAAGGCGGCAGCACCGACCACGTGCTGTTCCTGCACGCCGACAACGACGGCTACAAACTGGATGCCAACCACGACACCGCCATCGCGGCGGACGACCTACCCACCCTGTTAAGCGCCTACCGCAGCCGCGAAGAAGGCTGGGCAGAATGGCAAGCGCATTTCTCCCCTCGTCCGCTGGCGGGAGCACCAAAGGTAGGCAATCCGCTATCCGGCAAGCCGGATGCGGAGTTGACACAGGGGCAGGGGGAGAGGGTTGCCGAATGGCCGCACAAAGCCTGGTTCGCCACCGCCGACGAAATCCGCGCCAACGATTTCAACCTCTCCGCCGGACGCTACCGCCCGATGAGCCAGACCGCCGTCGAACACCGCGATCCGCGCGAATTGCTGGATGAGCTGGCGGCGATTGAGGTGGAGATTGCTGAGGAGGTTGAGGCATTGCGTGTGGTATTGGCGGAGCAGGCCGAATGAAGGTATGTCGCTTAGCAGAAGTGGCGACCATTGATTCAGGAGCTGGATTCCCATTGCAGTATCAAGGTGCGCAGGGTGAGACATTCCCGTTTCTTAAAGTTAGTGATATGAACCTTGCCGGGAATGAACGCGCAATCCGAACTTGGAATAACAGCATATCGGAGCAAGTGCGTGCCAAGTTACGAGCAAAGGCATTTCCTGCTGGAACACTAATTTTCCCAAAGATTGGTGCTGCGATTGGCACTAATAAAAAGCGTCAATTGACGCAACCATCATGCGTTGATAACAACGTGATGGGAGTTGTTCCAAAGGCCGAATTACTTGAATCTGAATTTCTCTATTACCAGTTCTTGGCAAAGAATATTAGCGACTTTGCTTCAGACTCAAATCCGCCTTCCATAAGAAAGTCAGATGTTGAAAACTGGATTGTCAGAGTCCCGACTCTCCATGAGCAGCGCCGTATCGTGGATATTCTCTCCCGCGCCGAGGGCATCGTGCGGCTGCGGCGCGATGCCGAGAAAAAAGCCGCCGAACTCATCCCCGCCTTGTTCCTCGACATGTTCGGCGACCCCGCGACGAATCCGAAGGGGTGGCCAATGGCTGCACTGGGTGATGTTTGTACGATAAACCCAAGGTTAGATAAGCATCAAAAACCGACTGCGGATTCAATCGTAACGTTTGTGCCGATGGCTGCTGTTGATGGAATACGTGGCGAAGTCGTAATAATTGAACCGAGAAATTATGCTTCTGTTGCGAAGGGCTTTACTCCCTTTATTAAGGACGATGTTTTGTTCGCAAAGATTACGCCATGCATGGAAAACGGTAAGGCGGCTATTGTTCCTGAGCTTGTAGGGGGCTACGGTTTTGGCTCAACGGAGTTTCATGTTTTACGGTCCACCGAACATTTACATAAAGCATGGCTTTTTGGATTCGTGCGGCGTGAAGTTTTTCGTCAACAAGCCAAGTTGAATTTTAGTGGTACAGCTGGGCAACAGAGAGTGCCAGTTGATTTCTTGAAGACTCTGAGTGTGCCCGTACCCGATTTCAAGCTACAAATAGCTTTTGCTCAGGCACTAGAACAAATCCGCTCCATTCAATCCCAACAATCCGCTGCCACCGCCAAGGCGCAAGCCACCTTCGATGCGCTGCTGGCGCAGGTGTTTGGCTAGCGACTAAACAGGCAGCTTGCTTGCAGCTATTTTTCATGCTAACTTTCATTAACGACAAAATATTGTCGAAAACGCAAATTAAAGGTGATTAAAGTGCTGCATAGCTATGCGTTTACCAACTTCCAGTCCTTCCGTGAGCGGGTCGAGGTTGATCTGACGATCAGCCGTAAGGTTGCCATGACCGAATGGATGACCGAGGCCGCGACGGGCGAGCGTGTGTCCAAGTTGATGGCGGTGATCGGCCCCAACGGTAGCGGCAAGACTGCGCTGTTGAAGCCTATCGTTTTTATCAGTTGGTTTATCGCCAATTCATTCCAGAGTCCGCCCGATGCGGGCATTCCGGTTACCCCGCACGCGGCTGCGGGCAATGAGCCGACCGAGTTGGAGTGTTTGCTGGATTTCGACGGCAAGCTGTGGCGTTATGTGTTGCGCTGTACGCCCGAGCGAGTGCTGCATGAATCGCTGTATTTGAAACGCGAACGGTTCGGTTATGTGTTCATTCGGGATTGGGATGTTGCGACGAATTCATATTCGGTCAAGCAACAGGATTTTGGTTTGGCTCCGCAAGAGGCGCGCAAGGTGCGTCCGAATGTTTCGTTGATTGCGTGGGCGGCACAATTCGGCGTGCCGCTGGCGGTGAGTTTGACTGCGCCGTATGTGAACAGCAACGTGAATGTGTTGGGCCGTGTGCAAATCGGCAATCAGGATGTGCAAAATGCGGCGCAACATTTTTCTGCTCATCCCGAGCAACGCAAGCGCATGGAGCAGTTGTTGGCGGCATGGGACTTGGGTTTGTCCGGCATCGAGTTGCTTGAACTTTCGGTAAACAATCCGCAGCTACCCAACCAGAAAGTATGGATGCCATTTGGCAAGCACAAGAACAAGGTAACGGAATTTCAATTGCCTTTTGCGCTTGAATCAAGCGGTACGCAGGGCGCGTTCGTGCTGTTGTCACGGCTACTGCAAACGCTGGAAATTGGCGGCTTGGCGGTCATCGACGAATTCGAGAATGACCTGCATCCGCACATGCTGGAGCCTATCCTCGATTTGTTTGCCAACCCGTCAACCAATCCTCATCAGGCGCAGCTTTTATTCACCTGTCATGCTGTCGAGGTGCTGAACCTGGTACACAAATCGCAAGTGATGCTGGTGCAGAAAAACGAGGAGTGCGAGAGTTCTGCCAGCAGGTTGGATGCGGTGGAAGGTATCCGCAACGACGACAATTATTACGCCAAATATATGGCGGGCGCTTACGGCGCTGTACCTGTTTTCTGATTGGCAGACATGGCTATCTGGAAAGCGCAACGTACTTTGCTGATTGTCGGAGAAGGTTATGACGAAGTAGCTTTCTTGAATCATCTCAAGCAGCTCTATGTGCCGCGTGGTTGCGGGCTTTCGGTGACGATCAAAAATGCGCGGGGCAAGGGTGCGCTGCATGTAATCAATTGGACTGCCGGGCAGAGCGCCAACGCGGAATACGATGTAGTCGCTGCGTTATTGGATACGGATACCGATTGGAATGCAAAGACCGAGAAATTGGCGAGAACTAAGAGGATTCAGGTGCTCAAATCTGAGCCATGCTTTGAGGCGATGATGTTGCGGCTGATCGGGAAATCTGCAACGGGTGATGCATATACCCTCAAGAAACAGTTCGCGCCTTATGTGAATAATGATGCGACACTGCGCGATCACTATGCAGCGAATTTCGGCATGGGTTGTTTGCAGGCAGGGCGAGGGAAAGAACCCACGATTGACGCGCTGCTTGCGTTGTTGGGGCATTGATGAGCGTCTTTAAAATTTCGCACATGCACCGTATTTTAAATATCCCGCTTGCCCGCAAGCCAACATCCACGGCCATCTCCACGAATCGCATAGCGTAGATCGTCTATTGACGGGCGTTGCGGGTCAGTCGCTAATCCGCCCCAACAATGTCGCAGTGGAATGCTGTTCTTTTTCCGCAATCAACTCAGTGGCCGCAGCCACTTGACCCCAGGTGTTCCATAGCAGCACGCCGCGCACGTAGCCGTCGCGCAAATAGTAAACGACACCTTTGCGGAACGGCTCTTGCCAGTCTTCGACAATGTCGTAACTGGAATCGAGTTCGCCCACCGCTT
>JAGVNQ010000019.1 GCA_020053195.1 Sideroxydans sp. | reverse complement strand
GGAGCGCCAGTTCCTCCCCCTTCAAGGGGGAGGTTAGGAGGGGGATGGGGGTAGAATTTCCGAGTATTCACCCATCCCCACCCCAACCCTCCCCTTGAAGGGGAGGGAGAAATACTCCGGCTCAATAAAGTTTGCGCTATTGAGCCTGCGCCGGAATGTCGTTGCTTTTTCTAATGGATTATTGAAATTGAAAACTCCTGCCATGCTCGATAAAGAGAATAATTTCGATCCAAATTTTGCCAATGCAAATCCATGCGACCCAAATGAACTGAAACGCCTCACCACGCAAATTCTCAACCCCGAAAAAGAACTAAAAGACCTAATCCCCCAGGCCATCGCCCTGCGCGATTTGTTCGAGAAGCTGACAAATTTCCGTGCAGATACCGGACAGGACATCGGTGCGGGGCAGACGCGTCTGGACAGCGGGCTGGCGATTTCGCCTGCGCTGGCCGCGATGTGCATACGCGAACTGTTCAGGACGCTCGCCTTCATTCGTGGTTTGCACGAGGCGATCAACGATGCCGCAAAAACCCGTTGCCCGGTGCGCGTGCTGTATGCCGGATGCGGCCCTTACGCTTTGCTGGCCTTGCCGCTGATGACCGTGCTGCCGCGCGAGCGCGTGGTGTTCACGCTATTGGACATTCATCAGGAATGCCTGGATAAAGCCAGCGCGTTGATCGCCTCCTTCGGCCTCGGCCATTATGTGGAAGAGTGCATCTGCACGGACGCGACGCGCTACCAAATTCCCAAAGAAAAACTCCCCCATGTCATCGTCAGCGAAACCATGGCGGTCGCCCTGCATAACGAACCGCAGGTTTCGATAGCCCGGCACTTACTGAAACAAGCGCCCACCGCGCTGATGGTGCCGCAATCGGTGAGCGTGGAGGTATGCCTGATTAACTGGTCGCGCGAACATGTCTTGATGCCCGCCGATTTCGTTGGCGAATTTCCAGAACCGGATCGGGACAGAATCTATCTCGGGAAAATCTTTGAACTGGATGCTGCCAACATCCAGAATTGGGAAGGCATCGAGGGCGACACACTTCCCGCAGGCAAAGTGAAAATACCTTCGTCGCTGGAACGCAAATACAAGCCGTGCCTGCTGACTAACATCACCGTGTACGGCCAACACCGTTTGCAGAATTACGATTGCAGCCTGACGCTGCCGCAACGCTTGCGCGGCAAGATAGAGGCGGGAGATGAATTGCAGTTTTATTACCAACTCGGGAACAATCCGCAGTTGGTTTTGGAAACGTGACTGGAAGAAAACGGAGTCCCCGATCTAATTTTCGAGGACTCCGGCACAAAGGTCAGAAATTAATTTCTTGACGGAAATATTCCTTGGTAGCAAATGATGTAGTTAAGCGCCAGGAAGGGCTGGCGGTTATCCACTGGAGCACTGCCGCCCGCATTGGCATTATTGATCGTCACCGACGGCGTTACCGATCCGGTCGAGTTAAATGGCTCCATGTTGGTATCGGGAGTGGCGCTTGAATACGTGAGCTCACCCACCACCTTACCCAGCACCACCGTAGGCCCGGGCTTGGCAGTGTCGCCCGCAGTGGCTTGCACAGCGGGAATTGCGACACTCACAGTTACTGTAGAGGACGAAACTGCCACCGTATTGGCGTGGCTGTGAACCGGCATCTGAGCTGCGGACAAAGTATTTGCCTCAGCCCCGCCTTTCTGTCCCAGCGTGTATGAAGTCAGGCCTGTTGACGTTCCGCCGTTGTTCACACCGACAGGCATGCGGCTTCTCAAATCCGGCAAAGCAAAAGTATTTACTCCATCCCCGCCATAGTAGGTACCTATGAGGGCAAACAACGCCTGATATTGACTTATCGCAAGAGTCCTGCCATCGCAAAACATCCAACCTGTAGGCGCGAAATTTGGTGCCCACGGCATAATCATTCCCATATATGCATCCATGTTGATTCCTTTCAATTAAATTGATCGATTAAGTACATGGCAAACAGCTTGATGACCGCCTCTAATACTTCATGTTTGAGAGCAAGCAATTGCGGATGCCCTGCTTAGTCCACTTCGCCGTAGTGATGAATGTTTAGAGAATCCTCCATGCAATATCTTTCGATGATTCCCTCACTTTCCACGGTGCAATGCATGCCCTGAAATGATTGAAAAATCGAAAAACATCACACGAAGGAAGGTTAGCTGACGCAGGTTGATTACGCAACTTAATCCCATAAAACCGCTGTCGGCATTGCGTGTGGGTGCATTTTTGATCCGGCACGAATGAAGTAGCACGTCATACCCGCGAAGGCGGGTATCCAGTTGAATGAATACTCCCCCGCGAAGCGGGACAAAACCAAACACTTGTCCGCTTCGCGGGTGGTTTTCTTTGCTGGATTCCGCCTTCGCGGGAATGACGAAAGCGATACTGTTTGAGTGCCGGATCAATAGTTATTCATCGGTAAATGATGTCAAAACGTGACAAGTCTGTGTCGCGAAATGACACCCCATCCCCCACCTAGCCTCCCCCTTGAAGGGGGAGGAATATTGCTCCCCCCCCCTTCAAGGGGAGGGCTGGGGTGGGGATGGGGTGATTGATTTTGGTTTCGGCTTGTCCAGCTTGGGATTATTTCGCAATATCGGGAAGATAATGCGCGAGAATTTTCTTGCTCTCTGCCGACAATTCCTTGTCGCAGGCAGCCTTGATGTAATCAACGTCCGCCTCATCAAGATAATCGGTATAGCCGCCCACTTTGCCTTTACGCACTCTGGCGGAGTCCGCATCGTCGGGCGAAAAATTGAAATTGATTCCGGGTATGGAGGATTCTTTTTCGACCTTCTTCATGGCTTCAAAAGAAGAAAGTTCAATCGCCTTTTGCAGGCTGTCCCGATCAACTGGAATTTTCAGATAATTGAGCAGCGCTTCCAAGGTTGCCGCATGATCGGCATGCAAACTCTCGTAGGTCAAAACCAGCGTGTTTTCTTGGTTCAAAAGGCGCGCTGCCCATGAATTCAGATAAGCGCAAACGGCGTGGATGCCGAATTCGCGGCTTCTGACAAAGCCCTTGATGTCGCCCTTCCACGCGCGATCTTCGGTGAACACCTTGGTGTGCTGGAAGAAGTTGGAGACCAGCGTGTCAAACACCGACCTGAGCAGAAAAATCACCTTCTGCTCAGAAAGATAATTTTCGTTATACGAGTTATGCGACGACACAACGAGAGGGAAACGTTGGTCATCGTAATAGTCGTACACCCCCACCCCTTTTTCGACATCGAGATTGTCGTGCGGGCACAGCAGGAAGAAGGTTTTGAAATCCAGCTTCAGCCGCAAATCAAATTGCAGGTTCAAATAATTCGCCAGAAAAAACCTCACCCAGGTTCTTCCCGATTTTTGGTAAGAACATAAGTAGTACAACGGCTTTTCCAGATACTGATTGACCGTCGCGAATGAGGTATTGCTTCTGGCCAAAATTGCGGCAACCTGATCCACGTTTTTTGGAATGGTGGAAGGAATCAACTTGAAGTTGCGAAACCCCATTTCATGAAATTTTTTGACATCAAAAAATGTCTTGCCCACATTTTTTAGGTGCAGCGCGTTTTGCGAACAATCCGAAGTTTCTTCGCGCCCCTGGTTCATCTGGGATACGCCTACCCAGCACGTGCGTTGGGGGCAGCTATAACCGCAGGCGGCATTGGCAAACAGCATGATGCGTTCTTTGCATGGAATTTTTTGCAGAAACTCGTCGTCGTCGTTCATTTCCATGGGAATGACCAACTGGTCGTATAGCTCCAAATTGCGTTCCACTTTTTCCAGCGTGTTGATGCTGCGCATGATGCTGGCGCGCAAGGTGTAATGCGGAAAATCTGCTTTTATCCTGCGTGCCAGATTATTGGAATGGCACACGATGGAATTACCTTGGCGATGGTGTTTATCCAGAAAACCCAAGCTCTGTTCGTAAACGGCATCATCCACGAAATGGTTGGTCAGCGTGACCGAAAAATGGATGCCTAGCTGTTTTAACTGCTGGAAATGGATCCAGGTCAGCGCGTGTTTGATGTCGTAAGGTCGGCCGCCATACAGCAAAGAAGGGAACAGCGCCGCACCGAACACGCTGTCTATGCTGGCCAGCTCCAGATAGGGGTAGTTCAGCTTCAGGTAATGCGACATGTCGAGGTTGGGGCTGACTTTCCTGCCCGACACCGAAAACCGCATTTCCGGCAATTTGAAATCCGGCAGGTGTTGTTTCAAGTCAATGGTATTGGTCGTCATGGCTTCTTGATTAACGAATGTGATGCCTGAAAAACATAGCGGGCGAATGCGGGAGGAAAGACTTATTCAGCCACCGAACCCCAAAACAGCCCGGCACAAAAAACAACTGGTTCAAACTTGTTAGGGTTTGAACCAGTCATCACCTGCACTAACGGTTTGCTACGCGAAGAAACGCTCGATAGCGGTTAAGAAACCTTGTAGCTGGTAAAGGGGCCGACAGAATCTGAGAGGAAGCCACCTACTACTCCGCCCATGGTTGTTTTTGCCTGATTGTAAACATGCAACTCCGGCGCGGAATAAGGCAACAGCGAAACTTCAGTTACATTCTGTTCTTGATTGGAGCTAAATTCTGAAGCGCGAATCTTTTCCATTTGTTTCTCCCTTATCTGGTAAGTAAAACTGCCTAATAAATGTGTTACAAAATGTCTGTTTTGCGATTGCGGGAATAATTCTAGCATCATTATTCTTGGCTGTATTTAATCGAAAATCTGGAAGCTAGAAATTGCAACATGTCAAAGCCGCGCAGGGTCGGACTCGGCATAAAACCTTTTTTATCAAACGAACTGACGACCTTGGGCAAAGCTTCGGTAAAGCGCTGCTTTAGCTTCGCGCTGTCAACATATTCCACCGCTACGCCGCACTTTTCCGCCGCCTCAATTGCCACAAGATAGTGCGCGCGATGTTTGTAAACAAAATCAATGGCTCCTGGCATATTCGCAATAAATTTGTTATGGCGCAAACGGACTTCGTCCGGTAACCGCCCCGCCATCGCTTTTCGGATCAGCCTGCGGTTCATATCGAAATTATGTTGTTCCGGGGGCACGGCGAGGCAGTAATCAACCAACCTGCGATCCAGCATGGGGTATCGCACCTCGACTTGCGCCAAGCTGAATAGTTCAGTCATTCTGAAGGCTTTCTCCGCCCCCTGCAGCCGTTGCAGCATGATCTCGCGCAAGCTTTGTTTGCTCACCGAATGGTTGCGGGAATTTTCCCCCGCTCTTTCCATGAGCTGCGTGCGCTCGCACAACGCTGGCGACAAAACCGAGCGCGATAGCACGAGTTCATTCATGTCCATGCTGCCATTTTTTCGATAATGTTTGACGAGCAGTTGCTTGATAACCCCCGGTGCGGTGCTGCCGTTAAAACGTGATGCCGCCCGCACATAGTTGAACAAGCGCGAGAATTGGAATCCGTTCAATAGTTCGCGCAACGGGGGCGGACTTTCGCAAGTGGTACACAAATCTCCACCGAAACCATCGAACAAAACCCTGGTCTTTTTTTCGCGCATCCGGCGTAAAAGCGTGGCGAGATACGGGGAATAACCCATGGGAAGATGGCGGCAGGTTTCGTATTGCATTGTGGGCGGTGTAGCCACAAAATTTTCCGAAGAAATGTAGTTGCCTTCTAACCCCGGCAAGTCATGCAGCAAAGTGATAAGGTCTTTTTCATCCCGATTGAATTGCTGTTCATGGTCGGCCAGCACAAAGGAAAATGTTGACAGACGTTGATTGCGCTCGACCAGCAATTGCCCCGCCACGGCGGCGATGGAACTCGAATCCAGCCCGCCGCTCAATAGCGAGGCGGCTTCCCCCTCCGTTTCCGCGCGACAACGCACGGCCTCGGTAAACAGTTCGCGGAAACGTTCCACATAGTCTTCGTCGCGGGCGAAATGGATGGGTTCATTTACGCTGCCCGATTTCCAGTAGCACCTGAGCGAAATCTTCCCATCGCTAACAGATAGGCAATGCGCGGCGGGCAAGGCGGCAATATTCTGATAAATCGTGGCGCTACCCCCCAACGCCAATCCGGCAAGGCTGTCCGCGATAAATTCGTCGTTCAAATCGTGCGACACCTCCCCGGCTTGCAACATGGAAAGCACTGTGCTCGAAAAAATGAACGACTGCCGCGTCTGCGAATAATAAAAAGGCTTAACGCCGAAGTTGTCCCGCGCGCAAAATATTTTACGCTTTTTGGCATCCCATATCGCGAAGGCAAAATCTCCGATCAGGTGATCGAGACAAGCCTCGCCCCATTGCCTGAACGCAAGCAGAATGATTTCGGCATCGCTGTATTGCCTGCCTTGTGCGAGCCGCAGT
>JAGVNQ010000302.1 GCA_020053195.1 Sideroxydans sp. | reverse complement strand
TTTTTTTTGCTGGATTCCGGCCTGCGCCGGAATGACGGAAATTTTAAATTTCGTGGCTTTCATCATTCTTCTCCCAACAATTTTTCAATATCGGCCAGACGTAATTGCATATCGGTTTGGGTTTGCAAATGCTGTTGGCGAACTTTCAGGATTTGTTTCTGCGCTTCGACCAGCATGGCGAAATCCACTTTGCTGTTTTCATATCCTGCCATTGCTGATCGGTAGGTGAGTTCGGCTTGCGGCAGCAGGCGTGTGGCGATCAGGTGTTCGGTGCGGCGCGTCGATTCCAGCGCGGAAAGATTTTCGGATAGTTCGGAAAACATTTGCTCCAGCAGCGCTTGTTTGCGTGCGTTGCTGGCAGACAACATCGCCGCCGCCTCGCCTTGTTCGGCGCGGCGTGAGGCTTGTTGCAAGGGGATGTTGAGTTCCAGCATCAAGTCCCAGCGTTTGATTTCGCTGCCGCTTTGGGTGGGGGCGATGCCCAGTGTGAAATCCGGGTAGCGTTTGGCGCGGCTCAACTCGCGCTGGTTTTCGGCGGCGCGTATGTCCGCATCTGCGATGCGCAATTGCGGGTTGCGCGCGCGCAGTCTTTCTTGCAATACCGCTTCGTCGAGTTCGGCGACTGGCGGCATCGCACGCAATTGTTTGGGTTCGGCCAACGCCGAATTGGCCGGGCGCGACAGCAAGACGTTCAGCCGCGTTTGGCTGTGGTGGTGCTCGTTGCGCAAGGCGATCAGTTCGCTTTGCAGCATCGTCTGTTCGACCTGCACCCGGATCACATCCTGTTGGCTGGCGAGACCGTGGGCGTAACGTGTCTGCACGATTTGTTCCAAGCCTTCCAGCAGCTCCAGCGTCTGCCGCGCCAGCCGTTCGCTTTCGGCGGTGAAATAAAAAGTGGCGTAAGCGGTTTTGATGCGGTTCGCCAGTTCCGACCAACTCGCAATTACTTGTCCGTCCGCCTGCGCGGCTTGAGCGGCAGCCCCTGCGCGCTGTAATTCGCGCTTGCCGAACCAGGGCAGATTCTGCATCAGCAAATAACGTGTTTCGCCGCTCTGGTTGGTGACATCCATCGGCTCGATGCGCAACACCGGATCGGGCAACGCTTGCGCCGGGACAAGCCGTTGTGCGGCGGCTTCGGCTTCGAAGCGCGAGGCGGCGAGGCCGGGATTATGTTCGCGTGCGTAGTCCAACAGCGCGGGCAGGTTGCTGCCGAGCGCGGTGCTCTCCACCGCCTGCGGTTCGCGCGACAAGCTGGTGCTGCTGCGCAACCAGCTCTCCGCCGCGTTGGCAGTTGTGATGCCGAACGCGCAAAGCAAGGTGAAAATAATTAAATGGGTTTTCATGTTCCGCATCCTGTTGCAGTGAAGCAGAAGCCCCTCTCTCTAACTCTCTCCCGCATGCGGGAGAAAGGACAAACGTGAAAGGCAATCTGCAATTTCGGCAAGCGGACAGTCGCCAGCGACTGCCGTACGGTGCGGGAACGAGATTCAAGCTGGAAAGCTCAGATGAGGTGCTGTTTGTGTAGGTGCGAATTTATTCGCACATTGCCAATTGCTTGTGCGAATAAATTCGCACCTACAAACACTATGAAAACAGCAGACGGACTCGTCCCGCGTTAAGCGCGGGCGAGGGGCGGCGGGACAAGCGGGGCGGAGGTGAAAGTGTGGGATGAAACCAGATACGGCGTGTTTTCGCGGGTGGAAACAAGCGTTGCGATCAATGCGGTTTCCGACACGGCCAGAAAGCCGGTGCAAGCCATGTGGCAAAGTTCGCAATCGTTGCATGACGGGGCATGTTCGTCGGCAGCGCCCGCCATTTCGCAGGGCATCGAGCCCATGTTTTCATGCTCCATCACCATCTGCGGCATCCCGTCTTGCGCCAGTTGCATGGCGAGCGAAACCGCCAGCGCGTTGCCGCTAAACAGCGGCAGCCACAGCAGCATTAATACGGCGACGAATTTTTTGGATAGGCGAGACATGGGTGCAGTGTGGCAAAGTGCGGGGGGATAGTCAATCGGACAAATACCTATGCTGGTGCTGTTGGTTGGCCGGAAGGAATGAGGTAACCTGCGGTCTGGTTCTTTGGTACTCGCCGTTGCCGTATTCATAAATCGAACAAAGCTGTTCGCGCAAAATCGAGGAAAGGTAAGCCATGAAGGGTGATGAATTATTTCGTGCTGTTCGCATGTATTTTGCGGTGCTGGCGGTTATTGGCACGGCGGCGGCGCTGGTCTTCACCATCCATTTCACCCGCGATAATATGCAATGGGTGGCGTTTCTGACCGGAATTCTGGTGGCCGCCGTGCTGGCCGAAGCGGTGCGCATGTCGCGTTCGGAATGGATGGTGATGCGCCGCACGGCGCAACTCTCGCAGGCGAAAGACCGGCTGGAGCACGAATTGATTTTGCGCAAAGGGTTGGAAAGAAAGATCGCACTCGACAAGTCGCGCTTGCATCTGATCGACGACAAGTTGCAGACCATGGTGGTGCTGATCGACGAACATGGAGTTTGCCGCTACCACAACCGCGCTTTTCAGGAATGGCTGAACATAAGGCCGGAACTGATAGACGGTCAGCATCTGCGCCAGGTTATCGGAGCCACTCCCTATGCCGAAATTGCCACCGCAGTGCGCCAATCACTGGATGGGCAAGAGTTGCGCTACGACCGCAAACACCAGATGGCCGACGGAGCGATTTATCGTTTGTCCATGATGCATGTGCCGCAATTTGACGCGGAGGGCAAGGTCACCGGTTGCTACATTTTGGCGGACGACATTACCGGGACGGAAGATATTGGCGATTCCGCGAATCCGCACGTTTCGCAGGGGCGGGGGGGCGCAACAGCGCGCATGGCGAGTGATATTCAGGAAATGTTCATCGACTCTTTTTCCGAGCAGATCACCGGTCAGAGCGATGCGGGCAGCCACATCATGGAAGCGATCCAGAAAAGCCAGTTCACTTTGTATTGCCAGCTGATTTCTCCCATGGCGGACGCAGGCGGCGAGAACGAACATTACGAAATTCTGGTGCGCTTGATGGAGGAGGAGGAAGGCATGATGCCGCCCGGCGCATTTTTCCCGCTGGCTGAAAAACACGGGCTGATGCCTTATCTGGATCGTTGGGTGGTGCAGCATGTGCTGGAGTGGGCTTCCGACAAGGAACAAGCTAAGGTGCGCCGCGAGGATTCGGTATTTTTTCTGAACGTGGCGGCGGCCACGATGGGCGACCCCGAATTCCCGGATTTCCTGCAAACAACTTTGCAAGAGTTCGGTTTGCCGCCGTCCATCCTGTGTTTTGAAGTGCCCGATACCGAGCTTGCCTTGCGCGGGGTGATGGTCGCCGAATTTATCCGGCGGGTGCGGGCAGCCGGTTGCCGCGTCGCGCTCAGCGGTTTCGGCAGGGACGGGGTTTCGTTCGACCGGATTCGCGGCTTTCAGGTTGAGTACCTGAAAATCGACGGCAGTATTATTCTCGGCATGCTCACCAATCCGGTAAGTCTGGCCAAAGTGGTTTCCATCAATCAAGTGGCGAAAAAGATCGGGGTAAAAACCGTGGCCGAACTGGTGGAAAGCGATGAACTGATAGTGAAGCTCAAGGAAATCGGCGTTGATTTCGCCCAGGGCTTCGGTATTTCAAGGCCGCGCAGTTTGAAGTGACTCGTCATTCCGGCGCAGGCCGGAATCCAGTTAAAAAAACTCCCCGCGCAAGTGGGACAACGCCATAAATTTGTCCGCTTCGCGGGATAATCTTTTCTGCTGGATTCCGGCCTGCACCCGCAAGGAGTACGCCGTGGTTGTAAGGGGCTTAAGCCCCAACAACACACGCAGCGCCGGAATGACGGCTATAGGAATTTATCCATTGTCAGCACCGCATACAGGCGGTACAGTTCGGCTCATCCACAAACAAAAAAGAAGAGGGTGCGACATGGCGATTTTATTGGTGGTGACGCTGGTGGTGGCTTTGTTGCTGGCTTTTTTCCGTTCTTCCATCTGGGGCTGGCTGATCGCTCTCGCCGTTCTCGTGCCGATGCTGGCGATGGCCAGCCGTATCTCGGATGATGCGTTGAAAATACTCATTATTCTGCTCGGCATTTTTATCGCCGTATTCGGCATTCCCTTCATGCGCCGCCTGCTGGTCAGCGGCTTCATCCTCAAGATTTTCCGCAAGATTCTGCCGCAGGTTTCGCAAACCGAACAGGAGGCGCTGGACGCGGGCACGGTGGGCTGGGACGGCGAGTTATTTAGCGGCAACCCGCACTGGAAAAAATTTCTGGCCTTGCCCAAGGCGGGCATCAGCGAGCGCGAACAAGCATTCCTCGATCATGAAGTCGATCAACTGTGCGCCATGCTGGACGACTGGGACATCTCCCACGTGCGTCAGGATTTGTCGCCCGAAGCTTGGCAGTTCATCAAGGATAAAGGCTTCTTCGGCATGATTATTCCGAAGGCCTTTGGCGGTCTGGAATTTTCCGCGCAGGCACAATCGGCGGTGGTGACCAAGGTCGCTTCGCGCAGCGGTACGGCGGCGGTGACGGTGATGGTGCCCAATTCGCTGGGCCCGGCAGAGTTGCTGTTGCACTACGGCACACAAGAGCAGAAGGATAAATATCTGCGCCGCCTCGCCCGTGGCGAAGAGATTCCGTGCTTCGCGCTGACCGGGCCGTTCGCCGGATCGGATGCGGGATCAATCCCCGATGCCGGTATCGTGTGTCGCGGCGAATTTAATGGGCAGAAGGATGTGTTAGGCGTGGCCGTCACTTGGGAGAAACGTTACATCACGCTGGCTCCGGTGGCGACCTTGCTCGGACTGGCTTTCAAATTGTTTGACCCCGATAAAATTCTGAGCGAACAAGTCGAGCGCGGCATCACGCTGGCGCTGATCCCCACCGACACGCCGGGGGTGAACGTGGGTCGCCGCCACTTGCCGCTCAACTCCGCTTTCCTCAATGGCCCGACCACCGGCACCGACGTGTTTATCCCGCTGGACTACATCATCGGCGGCGCGGAACGCATCGGCCACGGCTGGCGCATGCTGATGGAATGTCTGGCGGCAGGACGCTCCATCTCGCTGCCCGCCAGCTCCACCGGAGGGGTCAAACTGGCGGCGCGCAGCAGCGGTGCGTATTGCCGCGTGCGCAAACAATTCCATGTGCCGGTGGGCAAATTCGAGGGCGTGGAAGAAGCGCTCACGCGCATCGGCGGTCACTTGTATGTGATCGACGCGGCGCGCACTTTGACCGCGCAAGCGGTGGACAGAGGCGAGAAGCCATCGGTCATTTCCGCCATCGTCAAATACCATTGCACCGAGCGCGGACGCATGGTCATCAACGACGCGATGGACGTACACGGCGGCAAAGGCATCTGCCTCGGGCCGGATAATTATCTGGGGCGCGCCTACCAGCAAACGCCCATCGGCATCACCGTCGAAGGCGCGAACATTCTTACGCGCAGTCTCATCATCTTCGGACAAGGCGCGGTGCGTTCGCATCCTTATGTGTTGCGCGAAATGCACGCGGCGCACGATCCCGACAGCAAACGCGCGGTGCACGAATTCGATGCCGCACTGTTCGGTCACATCAGTTTCAGTCTGAGCAACGCGGTGCGCAGTCTGGTGTATGGACTCACCGGCGGACTGGTCATCGGCGTGCCCACCGAGCAACCGACCAAGCGCTACTATCAAGCATTGACGCGCTACTCGGCGGCGTTCGCCTTTGCGGCGGACGTGTCCATGCTGGTGCTGGGCGGCGAACTCAAACGCCGCGAAAAACTCTCCGCAAGATTGGGCGACGTGTTGAGCCAGATGTATTTGTGCTCCGCCGTACTCAAACGTTTCGAGGACGACGGCAGGCTGGAGTCGGATTTGCCGCTGCTGCATTGGGGTATGCAGGACGGCTTGTACCGCATCCAACTCGCGTTCGACAGCGTGTTGCAAAACTTCCCCAACCGCGCAGCCTCACTGATGTTGCGCACCATGATTTTCCCGCTAGGCCAATGGCGCAAACCGCCCGACGATCACATCGGTCACCAGGTCGCCTCACTGCTGCTCAAACCCGGTGAAGTGCGCGACCGCCTGACCGCAGGCATGTACATCTCGCGCGACGAGGGCGATGCCATAGGCGCGCTGGAAGCTGCACTCGCCAGCACCTTGGTGTGTGAACCGCTGCAAGCCGCACTGGAAAAAGCGCGCAAAGAAGGCAAAATAAAATCGCGCGAAGAGCTGCAACAAATCGTCGAAGCGCGCAACCTCGGACTCATAGATTCCGAACAGGCGCTGCAACTGCAACGCGACTACGCTTTGCGGCGCAAGGTCATCATGGTGGATGATTTTGCGGCGGAGGAGTTGCGGGCGGGGAAGTAATAACCAAGGAGAGTATGAATGACCATCGCCGAAAAAATATTTGAAGTAGCCAAGCCGCTGCCGGAACCGTTGGCGCTGGAGGCGCTGCATTTCATCGAATACCTGAGCAATAAAAATTCGGATCGTGCGGAGATGTCCGATCTGTCGCGCGCGCAGGAAACGGTGATGAAACACGTTTGGGATAATCAGGACGACGAGGTTTGGAATGATGTTAAAACACTCTGACATCGTGCAAATCCCGTTTCCGTTTTCAGACCTGACGCAGCAAAAACGTCGCCCGGTATTGCTGCTTACCGCGCCAGATGCGTTCGGTGATTTTCTTGCTACGGCGATCACCTCGCAGGCGGGACATGACGATGGCATTCCGATATTTGATAACGACATCGTTGAAGGCAGATTACCGAAAGCAAGTTGGGTGCGTGCCACGAAATTATTTTCCTTGAATCAGAGTTCTGTTGTTATCGCATTGGGAAGTTTGAAACCAGATGCATTCGAGCGCATTCATGGTGAAATTTGTTTGAGGTTGGGTTGTCAGCCAAACGAATAAGCTCTTGGGGCAGGGTGGGAACATCGTGCCAACGCGGTGCGATTTGATAAGTGAGTATGCCCGCAAGCCAATAGATTCGGGCATCTTCAGCGTGTGCAACATGTAGAACGCCTATTGGCGGGCGTTCCCACGAGGTTGGTTATTGAAATTCGCTAGGTTTGTTGTGGTTTAACCGGGTGGGCACAAAAGACGTTCCGACCCTTGTATGATCGAAATCTACAGAAATGCTGTATAGAAGATCAAGCATAGTTTCTCGTTTCACCGGGAAGACTGTTCCATTCTGTGGACTGGTTTTATAACAGAGCCTGTGCGTAGATTGGCCTCCCGCCTTATTCGCCCATACCGTGGAGTACCTTGGCTGATGCGGAATTTGATGGAAGATTTTGAAATGGCGGGTGTGACCCGCCCTACGAATGCTATGGAAAATCATTCTGGGTGATCGGCATGAAACGACAGTTATGGATTGTTTTGTTTGGAATAATACCGAGCCTAACCGCATGCGATAGCGGTAGTTCTTCAACGTCTGTGGTTTCACAGCTAGGACAGGTAGTAAGCCCACATGCAAGCAGTTCAGTTCAGAATGCTCCTATGAATCTGATTGCGGCAGATTCCGCAACTGTAGGTAAAGAAAACCAGAATAATGCCGAAGGTATTGATCCTTCGACAGTGGCCATTTCTGAATCTGGCATTGCCACCGATGGCAAGAATTTATATGTGGCTGATTATTCAATCCGCAAGATTGAGATTGCCACTGGTGATGAGGTTGATCTGGGCGGGGATGAAAATTCAGGTTCAGTCGGCATCACCACCGATGGGAAAAATCTGTATGTAACGAGTTCAGGCGGAGTAAACCCAGGCGGAGTAATCCGCAAAATCGTTATTGCAACAGGTAAGGGGACGGTTATTGCCGGATCAGGAACTCTGGAGGGTATCGGGGAAATCGAATACTCAGTTGATGGCAGTGGTACAGAGGCATCGTTCTACCATCCAACGGGCATCACCACCGATGGTAAGAACCTGTATGTGGCGGATACTTGGGGCGATAAAATCAGAAAGGTCGTGATCGCTACCGGGATGGTGACAACGCTAGCAGCTTCGCCGGGGACGGATGGGCGCGATTCTCGTAACAGTACGGGAACGGTGGCATCGTTCTCCCATCCAGCGGGCGTTGCCACTGACGGCAGTAATTTGTATGTGGCGGATACTGATAACCATAAAATCTGCAAAATCGTTATTGCAAGCGGGGAGGTAACCACCCTAGCAGGATCAGGAGAAAATGGTTCCCTTGATGGAATTGGTAAGTCAGCTAAATTCAGCTATCCATATGGCGTTACCACCGATGGCAGCAATCTGTATGTGGCGGACACAGGTGTCCACAAAATTCGCAAGATCGTGATCGCTACCGGTGAGGTAACCACCCTAGCAGGATCAGGAAAGAAGGGTTCTATTGACGCTATAGGTATGGCGGCAACATTCAACTTTCCCAATAGCATCGCAACCGATGGCAGTAACCTGTATGTGTATGATGGTGGCGATAGCACAGTCCGCAAAATCGTAATTGCAACTGGGGTGGTGACTACTCTGTCGGGAGAGGGCACACCTGATTCTCTTGATGGCACAGCTGCGGCAGCAACATTCATGGGGTCACATGGCATCACTACTGATGGCAATAATTTGTATGTAACCGAAACACAGACCCACAAAATTCGCAAGGTCGTAATTGCTACCGGTGAAGTGACTACCTTGGTGGGTTCGATAACAGAGGGTTCTATTGATGCCACAGGCTTGGCGGCTTCGTTCAACAATCCCGAAGGCATTACCACTGACGGCAGCAATTTGTATGTGGCAGATCAGGGTAATAAGAGAATTCGCAAGGTTGTGATTGCAACCGGGGTAGTCACTACCTTGGCAGGGGGGGGCGATCCACGTGGAATAACTGTTGACGGTAACAATCTGTATGTGACGGATCACTTTAGTATTCGCAAAATTGCGAGTGCAACAGGTGCAGTGACTACTTTTTTAGGTTCAGAGGCTGCGGGGTATAGCGATAGTAAAGGAGTGCGGTTCAAGAGCCTAACAGCCATCACCTCCGACGGTAGTAGCCTGTATGTAGTTGATGGCACTAACAATACGATTCATAAGATTGTGATTGCAACTGGGGAGGTCTCTACCTTGGCTGTATCTGGAACTGAGGACGCTCTTGATGCCTCTGCAGGACATCCGATCACCTATCCAATGGGTATTACGACTGACGGCAGCAACCTGTATGTGGCGGACAGCCATAACCACAGGATTCGCAAGATAGAGATTGCTACCGGTGTGGTGACAACATTGGCGGGATCGGAATTGTTCTACTCACCAAACGGCATAACCACCGATGGGCGCAACTTGTATGTTGCGGATGGTGTGCGCAAAAAAATATTCAAGATAGTCATTTCAACTGGTGAGGTGACTACGTTGGCAGGCTCAGGAAATTAAGCGGGCTTTAGCCAGTACGTAGAGTGGGTTTCACCTGCCGCAATTAAACAACTTCGGGCAAAGCCCGACCTACGCTCAACAACGTATGGGATTTCGAAGATGAGTAGTTTGCGCGACAAAACGATTTTCATCACCGGCTCTTCACGCGGCATCGGGCGCGAGATTGCGTTGCGTTGCGCGCGCGACGGGGCGAAGGTGGTGATTACCGGCAAGACGGCGGAGCAACATGCCAAGTTGCCTGGGACGATTTACTCGGTGGCGCAAGAGGTGGTGGAGGCGGGCGGGCAGGCGCTGGCGATTCAGTTGGATGTGCGCGACGAAGCGGCGATTGCTGCTGCGGTCGCACAAGCCGCCGCGCATTTCGGCGGCATCGACGTGTTGGTGAACAATGCCAGCGCGATTTACCTCACGCCCACTTTGCAAACGCCAGTCCGGCGGCTAGACCTGATGTGGGACGTGAATATGCGCGCGACTTTTCTCGCGTCGCAAGCCTGTATTCCTTATCTGAAAAATTCCAGCAACCCGCACATTCTCGCGCTGTCGCCGCCGCTGAACATGCAGGCGAAATGGTTCGCGCCGCATGTTGCCTATACGATGTCCAAATTCGGCATGAGCATGGTGATGCTGGGGCTGGCGCAGGAGTTTGCCGCCGACGGCATCGCTTGCAACTGCCTGTGGCCGCGCACCACCATCGCCACGGCGGCCATCGAGTTCAATTTCCCCGAAGCCATTCTGCGCGCCTCGCGCCAGCCCGCCATCGTGGCGGATGCGGCGTTTGTCATTTTGTCGCGCGACAGTCGAACATGTAGCGAGAATTTCTTTATTGATGAAGAAGTGTTGCGGGCGGAAGGTGTGACGGATTTTGAGCGGTATGCGGTGAGTCCGGGGGGGCGGTTGTTTAATGATTTGTTCTTGGATTAAAAATTCAAATTCATTAGTACGTCATTCCGGCGAAGGCCGGAATCCAGCGGTTTTATTGAATATGCTTTTGGGTGTTGTCCACCGCGTTGCGGTGGAGTTTTAGACGGCTGGATTCCGGCTTTCGCCGGAATGACGATAAATAAACGGAGGTGTGAAATGCAAACACAAATTCAAAATCAGGATGTGATTTCGCCGGAGCAGGCGGTGACTTTGTACGGCTTGTTTGTGGAACGGGTGCGCCGTTCGCCCGACAAGCTCGCTTACAAATATTTCGATATTCAGCAGCAGAGGTGGGTTGACCTGAGTTGGGTGCACATGCGCGATCAGGTGGCGCGCTGGCAGGCGGCATTGGCGAAGGAAGGTCTGGTGAAAGGCGACCGCGTGGCGATCATGCTGCGCAACTGTCCGCAGTGGGTGATGTTCGATCAGGCGGCGATGTCGCTGGGGCTGATTACCGTGCCGCTTTACACCGTGGACAGGCCGGACAACATCGCCTACATCGTCAACGATTCGCAAGTGAAAGTCATGTTGTTCGAGACCGCCGAACAGTGGCAAACCCTCGCCAATGTGGTGGGGCAGATGGGTTGCGTGCAGCGTTTTATTTCGCTGGATGAATTCGTGCATGAAGAGCCGCGCTTAAAATCTGCCGCGCAATATTTGCCGGTCTCCGCCGAGCTGCAACCCGCCGTGCCGTGCGCGACCAACGAGCTGGCCAGCATTATTTACACTTCGGGTACCACCGGTCGCCCCAAAGGCGTGATGTTGAGCCATTACAACATGCTCTCCAACACGTACTCCGCGCTGGGCACTTTCGTCATGCGCCCCGACGATTTGTCGTTGTCTTTTTTGCCGTTGTCGCACACCTTCGAGCGAACTTGCGGCTATTACCTGCAAGTGATGACCGGCGCGATGGTGGCCTACGCGCGCTCGATCCCACTGCTGTCGGAAGATTTGCAAACCATACGCCCGACTATCCTGATTTCCGTGCCGCGTATTTACGAGCGGATTTACAGTGCCATCGAAGCCAAGCTGGAAGAAGCTTCGCCGGTTAAACGTTTGCTGTTCAAGCTGGCGGTGGACGTGGGCTGGGCGCGTTTTCTGCACGAGCAGGGGCGTGGCAGTTGGAAGCTGTCGTTCCTGTTGTGGCCGCTGCTGAAAAAACTTGTGGCGGACAAAATCCTGCTGCGATTCGGCGGGCGCTTGCGCACCGCCTTGAGCGGCGGCGCGGCGCTGGGGGCGGATATTTCGCGCATGATCGTCGGCCTCGGCCTGCCCGTGGTGCAAGGCTACGGCCTCACCGAAACCAGCCCCATCGTCACCGGCAACCACCTGGAAAATAATTTCCCCGACAGCGTGGGCGAACCCTTGCGCGGCATAGAGGTGAAGCTAGGCGCACAGGGCGCGCTGCTGGTGAAAGGGCCGAACGTGATGCTGGGTTACTGGAACAACGAAGCGGCGACCAAGGCCATGATCGACGAAGACGGCTGGCTCAACACCGGCGACATCGCGCACATCAGCGAGACCGGGCATGTATATATCACCGGCAGATTGAAAGAAATCATCGTGCTGTCCAATGGCGAGAAGATGCCGCCCGCCGACATGGAAGCCGCCATCCTGCACGACCCGCTGATCGACCAGATCATGATTTACGGCGAAGGTCGCCCCTATCTGGTCGCGCTGGCCGTGCTCAACCCCGAGGTGTGGTTGCACATCGCCGCCAAAGTCGGCGTGCGTCCCGACATGCCGGAATCGTTGACCGACAGCAATGTGGAAGCCAAAGTGTTGCGCCGCATTGCGCGTAACCTGAGTGGTTTTCCAGGCTATGCCAAAGTGCATCGCGTGCTGCTGTTGCGCGATCCGTGGACCATAGACAACGGCCTGCTCACGCCCAAGCTGAGTTTGAAACGCGATAAAGTGGTATCGCAATTCGCCGCAGAAATCGAACAACTTTACAAGAAACGCTGAGATGCACTCCGAACATTCAACCACTACCTTGCCGCAGCGTGAACCCACCATTCGCGTGGCCGCCATGCCCTCCGATGCCAACTACACCGGCGACATTTTCGGCGGCTGGCTGATGGGGCAGGTGGACATCGCGGGCAGTATCCCCGCCGTCCACCGCGCCAAAGGCCGCGTCGCCACCATCGCGGTAAATTCCTTCGTGTTCAAAGAACCGATCTTCGTTGGCGACCTGGTGAGTTTTTACACCCGCATCGTCAAGGTCGGCAGGACATCGGTCACCGTCGATGTCGAAGTCTATGTGCAACGCGACCCCGCCAACCCCACCTGCCACAAAGTGACCGAAGCGACGCTGACCTATGTGGCGGTGGGCGAGGATCGCAGGCCGCGAGCACTGCCGCCGGACTAGTGTGTAGGTCGAGTTAGCGTAGCGTAACCCGACGTTTCTATTTGTTGGGTTATGGTTGCGCCTAACCCAACCTACGATTGAGGCGCTTAATGAATACATCAAGCTCGCACGTTGCACTTACTTGCCACGCATCTGTTGGAAGGCGGCTATGACCAGCGCATCGTGCATGAGCCGGGTGTTTCAACCACGATGATCTACACTCAATATTTGGTGGCGGCATGAGTTTGTTATCTGTTCAATCCCTGACCACGTCCTTGCGCGATGGCGCTTGCATTGTCGATGGTATTTCTTTCGACATCGCGGCAGGCGAGACGTTTGCGTTGCTGGGGGAATCCGGTTGCGGCAAGTCGATGACGGCGTTGTCGCTGATGCGTTTGTTGCCGGACGGGGTGGTGAATGCGGGCGGGGCGGTGCGTTTGGGGGATGCTTCGCTGTTCGAGTTGCCGGAGCACGAGATGCGCGCGGTGCGCGGCGGGACGATGGCGATGATTTTTCAGGAGCCGGGGCTGAGTTTGAATCCGGTGATGACGGTGGGGCAGCAGGTTGCGGAGGTGTTGGGGTTGCATGGGAACATTCCCTCTCCCCCGCCCCCTCTCCCGCAAGCGGGAGAG
>JAGVNQ010000174.1 GCA_020053195.1 Sideroxydans sp. | reverse complement strand
AGGCCGGAATCCGCGTCGTGCAGCGGGGCAGTAACACAGCGGTGCGACGGCAGGGTTTGCAACAGGCTAAAACCCAGCGCTACATGAGCATCCCGCCACACACCGCAACCATCCGGGCAACTTTCATTCCCGGCAGCCACCATGCGCGTGATGACCTCATCACCCGCAGCCATTCCATCGAATCGTACAACACCGTTAATCAAGCTCATTTAATTGATCGAGGTAAGTTAGTTAACACAGTAAAGTGCCGTCGTATTCTTCGGATGAACGAAAAGCATTATTTCTCCAGTTCATTTTTCAGAAAGCCGATGTAATCACCAAACGGGTTGGCAGACATATTAAATGCCACTTTCCGCATGTTTGCCTGCTTCGCTGTTTGCACCACCAATTGATTCACCACCCCTCCCAAGCCCATGGACTGAACCAATTCGGGAAAATAGCCATGACTCAAAATTGTGAAAAATTTATCCGCCCCGTCTATGGGACTCGAAGCGAGTTCTTTTTTATTGTGTTCCGACAGCAGATAAACACCCGTCACTGGCAAGGCTTCATGGATGAAGTTCTGTTTCACGGGAAAGAAAAATTTATTCATACCCGGGCGGACAGGCTTATAACTTTCCGGGGATAAGCCAAGTTCTAACAAGCCTTTTTTCCAAAGCATCAGCGCGGGAAATCCCGGCAATACCGCGCCCTGTTCATTGATGGCGCAAACACCGTCTGACACGATGACATATCCCTTGTCGCCCAGCCCGGCGGCTGTCAAGGATTTGCCGACGGAGGTGCTTCCCAGCAAGACAAAAGCCTTGCCGTTGCGGGCGACCACACTCGCTTTTAGCACCAGCATGCCCCGCTGCGCGAGAAGCGCCGCAACAACTTCGTTATACAAGAATAGCCGCAACGAATCTTCGTCCGCGCCGAGATGTTTTTCTATCAAGATGTGTTTGCCGTTTGTCAGCAAATAGCGGGCGATGCCTTTTACCATCAGCAGGTATTGCTCCCGGCCAGCTTTGTAGCACACGCCTTGTTTGTTCCAAACAATCGCGGAGTCGTCGATATTTTCAAACCTGACCACTACATCGGGTTCAGCCTCCGACGGCAACAATTCGGGGCACACGAAGGGGGTGGCAAAGGTGAGTCCGCACAAAGAGTATTTGCCGGCAAATGCGTTAATAGCCATCAACGACATTTCCTTGTTGATCGAGGTAGCCAAATAGCTGCATCACCTCTTTGTGATTCGCCACAATTCGCGCCACCTGTTCTCGCGACAACCTATTACGCCCGCCTCCGACTTTACCTTCATGGAAAAAGGAGTTTGAATGCCCCGGCTTTTCCCGAAAGCCCGCTTGCAACTCCATTTCCTTTAGCGTGGCGAAAGATGAAAACTCCAAAGCGCGCCTAATTTCCGCTTCTGACTTCTGCAATCCGATTGCGCTGACCGCAGCACTGAAAGTCTCATAAGGCGAATTTTTCATATCTTCATAACGCATGACATGCACCTTCATCCCGGCTGGCGCATTTACCCAGCTCAGGACGTTTTCGCTCCAGCTTGAAAGCTTCTGGCGAAGCTGCCCGGTGATGTTTTCTTTTTCGGCATTGATGGTATGCCCCTCATCATTTAGACCTTCGATTATCTGTTCCAAACTCATATTCATGTGGCGCGAAAATGAGGGGGCGACATCCAGCGGATTTCTGACCAGATATATCGTGCATCGTGTCGCTTCCTGCGGAAATATCGGCTGTTGATCGGGTAAATATTGATAGGCATCATGCACTTTCATCCAGCAAATATCCCCGGCATGGCGGGATATATAGCTGTACCAATCCGGCCTTATCGCGTCGACTTCCGCAGGAAACAGATTGCCTGAATCAATCCCGGTCAAATTATCAAACACCGCACGATCACCAGCAGCCTTGCCCAGAATTCTGTTGATATGTACCGGGTTCGCATCGCCGGATACGAGATTTGAAAGAAACACTCTGAGCCAGGTATTGCCGGACTTGGGGTATGAGGCCAGCCAGACAATATTGCCGCTCATCTCAAGTCATCCTCGATGGCATCCATCAGCTCATTGATGCGCGACAAGCTATTCCTCGGGCGTACAACCCGCCGCATCCGGGCAGCATCGGCCAGCGCTCCGCTCATTTGCAGATGACTTTCAACATTCCCCAGCTTTGCCACCATGCCTTTGCGGTAGGTGTTGTTTTTTATTGCGCCAATCTTTTCCAGCGCAGACATTTCTTCGATCTTCAATTCCTTTTCGTCGTGATAATCGAGGATGTAGATACTTTTAATCGGGCAGGTCTGGCGGCAATAACCGTCATCAATCGGCAGCGCGAATTTCTCTTCGTCGCGCTGGATACGACGCATCCGGCTTACGTCTTCCGCAAGGTAATCCGCCGCATCTTTCCACAACTTGATTTGTGGCACACCCGGATAAATGTGCGGCTTGCTTCCGGCTGCGATATTCACCGCACACACATCGTCTGCCAATACTTTGTAACCCCGGTTTTTCATAGCAGCAGCAAGCGTGGATTTACCCGCGCCGCTTTGCCCCATAAACGCTACACACTCATCGCCGAATTGGAGCGCGTTGGCATGCAGCGGGAGCAATTTGCGCTGGTGCAGAATGCAGCCCATGGATGAGCCGAGAAGGTATAAGCGGAGGGCGCTTTCTTCAGCCTGAGGATAAGGATCGACCAGAATTTCTTGTCCGTCCGAAACCAGAAACTTCGCTACCTCTTTTACGTTCAGGAGCACTTGGTTGCGGGAAAGAATGTGGTGTTGCCACGGGCGTTCATCATCCAGCGGAATATGCTCCAACGAGGCAAAACGTATCTGAATATCGGCCACGTTCCCCATTTGCGGAAATAGCTCGGGAAATTCGATTTCAGAATGCACGGTTAGCCCGTGCAGATAATAGGAGAAAAAATTATTCAAAGTATTCGGGATGCACTGATTTATCTGTTCGCCCTGTGCCAGTCGAAGGGCTTTGGAAGGCTATTCAATCACCGTACCTCGATTAAACCTTCGCGCGACAATTCAGCAAGAATCTTCAAAATATCCGCCTCGGCCATCTCGCGTGACACCTGATAAGTCGAAGTCAGCTTGGCGCAAATATCCGACACTTTCATCGGTTTTTCGATCCATCCCCAAATCGCGGTAAGCACTTTGTTCATCCCGTAATAATTACCCTGATCTATGCTCAAGAGCACAGCCTCACCGTCAATTTCTGTCGAAACATGCCCTTGCGAATGGCTGATAAGGGAGTCCAGCGATATTTCATTTAATGCCATAATTTAACCTCCTAACGAATAATTGATGAACCGCCCATCGAGAAAATGCCGCCCTATCTCGAACAATAGTATTGTGTCAGAGATGCGCAAAGCCATGTGAAATGTGAAACGATAGTTTGTGAAATTTGAGATTTTGAAATTATTTTACGAGGTTAACCCTATATGCAAAGCCTTGAAGAGTTAGAAAAATGGATACAACCGCAACATCTTGAAAAAGATGCCATTGATCGAATGAAAAATTTGCCGGATCGCAGATTTGTTGAAGGAATTGTTATCGACAACTTCCTCAACGAGAAATTTGTCGAGCGTTTCCAGCATGTCTTCGATGAGGAAGCGATGTATAAAAGCGTCTATAAAGTTTACAGAACAAAACTGCCCGTTTCCGAAGAGGTGTTTCTTCAAACCCCCGAACAATCCCGGTTTACCAGCTTGAGATGGCTTGACGGCGTAAAACCGGAATATGCGATGAGTCCAAACTGGCTCACGTATTTAAAATTTCGCAATTTCTACAAAATGTTTTTCGCCCATTATTTGAACGCGATCACCGGGCACGACCTTGTTTTGGAGGAAGATTTCACACAGTCGCAACAATTCAATCAATATTTGAGAAAACATTCGGATGCGGTAGATAGAACAGAACGAGTGCGACGAATTTGCGCCGTTTTGTATCTTTCCCGTGATTGGAAATCTGAATATGGCGGAGAGTTGAAGATGTGCTTGGAAGATGGAAGAGAAACTGGCATTGAAGCGCGATGCAACCGGATTGTGCTGTTTAACCCGACTCTTGGATCAAGCCACTATGTAACCCGGCATAATGAAATTGCACGCGACAAAACCAGAACCTGCCACGTCGCATGGTATTGCGATCGGGTTTGATCTTTCGAAAACGGAAAATTGATTAGCCTCCGTTGCCATGTTGTAATTTTTTTCGATTAGCCTCTACACGTTCGAAGAATATGCGAAACCTGATACTGCTTTTTCTTCAAAGAATTCCCAATTTTTATTCTTTCACCGGCGGCTGGCGGTTTTTCCCTGCAAATGAACCACTGCAAGAGGCAAGAAGACAACTGCCTATCCGCTATTTCCGCCGCCTTCCCGGAGTGTTGCGATTTATGCTCGTCGCGGCTTTATTTTTCTATTGGCCGCTCAGAATTTTGTTTCTTTCCGCCACCTTCGCGCGCAAATTCGGCAAGCGGGCGCAAGCCATCAATGGCAAGCGAACCTCGGTTCAGTTCAAGGAGCAATTTCTGCTCGCGCTGGGCTGCGGCGTGCATCCGCGCGAGTATTACGCTTACGAATTTTTTCGGGATGAGAACAGGAAGAACGCGCATCTTTATTACTTCCTCTCGGATATGCGCAGAGTGCCCATGGTCAATATCGGCGGTGAAGCCAATGCCGAGGCTATCGTCAACAACAAGCAGGTGTTTGAAGACTTCTACATCGCCAAAAACTTTGCACACATCACCTCCAGCGCGATTTTGCGTAAGGGTGAATACCTGCGGCTGGCTGAAGTTTTCAGCCAATTGCCGGATGGTGCATACGTGTTAAAGCCGTTTATCGGGTGGCGCGGTGAAGGTATGGTGTTTTTTTCCAAGGAACAACTTTGCTGCCGCATTAACGGGGGCGCGGAACTGTCACCTGACGAGGCCGTCGCCCGCCTCTCCTTGCGCATCAACCATGCCGATTACCTGCTGCAACCCCGGCTGTACAACCATGAAGGCCTGAGCCGAGTCGGCAACGGCTCACTGCTCAGTTTTCGCATCGTTACTTTACTGAATGAGCAAGGCCGTGCGGAGTTGCTGTCGGCCATTGCACAAATTCCTTTCCAGCGACAACAAGTCAGCAACAAAGGTTTGATTGCGCCGGTGGATAAACACGGCGTTTTGGGTGCAGGACAATTGTTGCGTCCGCTGTCTCCCCTATTTACTACGCTGCCCGAAGGCGGAGAAAGCTTTGTCGGCATCACCGTTCCCTGCTGGAATGAAGCGATTGATCTCGCGTTACAAGCACACACCGCGCTGGGGGCTTATATATCGCTGGGCTGGGATGTCGCCATCACGCCGGACGGGCCAGTTTTGTTGGAAACCAATTGCGGTTGGGACCCCACCATGATGCAAAAAGCGCATCAGATGCCCTTGGGCAAAAGCAAACTGCCCGAGATGATTCTCTATTATCGTTTGAAATAATTATCCCAGTGACACATCACAAACACCCGCATCTCACTCATCCAAAATATCGTCCCGATATTGATGGCCTGCGTGCGGTCGCAATTCTTGCGGTTGTTTTATTCCACGCATTTCCGAAAATAATGCCCGGTGGGTTTATCGGGGTTGACATTTTTTTTGTGATTTCGGGTTTTCTGATTTCAACGATCATTTTTTCAAGTCTTGAGCGTGATCGTTTCAGTCTGTCTGAATTTTATGCGCGACGGATCAGACGGATATTCCCGGCATTGATTTTGGTTTTGGTTTCTTGCTTGGTATTGGGTTGGTTTGTACTTTCTTCCGATCAATACAAACAACTCGGGAAACATGCTGCGGCAGGCGCTGGGTTTATCCAGAATTTTGTTCTCTTGAGCGAAAGTGGCAATTTCAGTAATACCGCAAAAATCAAACTGTTAGTTCATCTTTGGAGTCTTGCGATTGAAGAACAGTTTTATATTTTCTGGCCGCTACTGCTCTTGTTCGTTTGGAAACGTCACTATAATTTCCTGAGAGTAACTGCTTTGATTGCGGCAATTTCATTTGCGGTCAATATTTATCTGATACAGACAGGACAATTAAAAGCAGCGTTCATGCTGCCATTCTCCAGATTCTGGGAATTGATGCTTGGCAGTGTATTGGCTTACATTGTTTTGCATCGCCCCCAGTTCATCGAAAAACACAAAGATGCCCAGTCATTCCTGGGGTTCGCTTTAATCATTGCCGGATTACTTTTGCTGAACAAAGGGAGAGACTTTCCGGGGTGGTGGGCGCTGCTACCCACGCTGGGGGCGTACTTCATTATCTCGGCATCCCCCGCCTCTTGGCTGAATGAAAAATTATTGTCCAGCAAACTGATGGTTTGGATTGGGCTAATTAGTTATCCACTTTATCTTTGGCATTGGCCAATTTTTATGATTGAAAATATTTTGTTCTCTGAACAGCATATCGCAAATAGGATTGTATCTATCGCAATCGCTGTTTTACTCGCGTGGCTCACATATAAGTTTTTAGAGATGTCGATTAGAGTTATGGGGAAAAGCCTTCGAGTTACCTTCATATTGTTAGGATTATTGGTATCAGTTGCCGGGTTTGGCTTATACAGCTCGTGCAAATAAAAAACCAATTCTTGAGCAAGGGGCTTTCCACTATAAATAGTGTAATTACTCGATAGCTTATCCTCGCAATGAATGTATTTCGGATGGAACCAATCATGTCTAGCGACAAACACGCACTAACCCTCCGCCCCGAGACTGCGCAGGACAAAGAATTTCTCGAAACCCTGTACCGTTCAACACGCAACGACTTGTTGCAGCTAGGCTTGCCCGAAGCGATGTTGGCAAACCTGTTGCTGATGCAATTCAACGCGCAACAGCAGGGCTATCGCGCGCAATTTCCCGACGCGGATTTCAGCATTATCGAAAAGGATGGGGAAGCCACAGGTTATCTGATTACCGACTCGGGCGAACAAGCAATCCGTCTGGTTTACCTCGCGCTGCTGCCGCAGGAACGCAACCGAGGGCATGGCAAAAAATTGATTCGGGCGTTACAGGCCGATGCGGTCAACGCGAACAAGCCGCTAAGTCTTTCGGTAGCCCGCCATAACGCCCACGCTCAGCATGTTTATCTCGCTTGCGGCTTTCAGGTCAGTGCAGACGACGGATCCAACCTGGAAATGATTTGGCTTGCCGCTGAAAACCGCTAAGGTATTTCAACAAGGGTTCTTCACGTAGAATCGCGACCAATTACTGAGAACAAATGAATCTTTTGCCATGATTTTTTCGACACTGCTCCGCAAATCCCGCAGCTTCGCACGCCGCTCGCGGTTTGAAAAAGTCTGGTTTTTTCCCGCATGGGCGTTGCTGGGGGCGAGCCGTTTTCTCATTCTGTTTGTTCCTTTCCGCTTGCTCGCGCCACAACTGGGGAAGCATGCTGGAACATTCTCATGGATTCCGCTGATAGATGCGCGGCAAAAGGCAAGAGCCATGTCTGTCGCCCGTGTCATTGCGCTGGCCGCCCGCTACACTCCCTGGACATCGAATTGCTTTCCGCAGGCGGTGACCGCGAAAGTGTTGCTCGGCTTCTTTGGCATTCCGAACAGTTTGTTTCTGGGTGTCAGCCGCGACTCCGCTGCGGAGAAATTGAAGGCGCATGCTTGGGTGGCAGCAGGACGTGTGAAGGTCACGGGCGGGTACAGCTTCGACCAGTTTACGGTGGTGGGTTGTTTTGTTTCTCTGCACTTCCCTTCCTGACCAAAGGAAAAACCGCAGATGAACCCGCTGACCGCCATTACCACCCTTCCCCCCGAAATGCAGATGTTGTGCGCTTGTTGCCGGGTGCATCCGCGCGATGAAGATGTGCGCTTGCAAACCTCGCTCGCCGCGTTGGTCGATGCCGACAAATTGCTGGCGCTGGCCATCCGCCAGCGCGTGGAGCCGCTGCTGTACCACCACCTGAAACGGCATGCGCCCGGCACATTCCCCGAAGCGCTGCTGCAAACTCTCGCCGCGCGGGCGAAGCGCAACACATTCAACACGCTCAACGCCATCCGCCTTAACGTGCAGCTTGCGCGCATGTTGCGCGAACACGGCATACCGTTTTTGCCGCTGAAAGGCGTGACGTTGGCGCAACGGTATTACGGCGAGGTCGGGGTGCGCCATTGCAACGATATTGATTTTTGGGTGCCGGAACATTCGTTGGATGCTGTTCGCAGCTTGTTGATTGAGCAAGGTTGTCGTCTGGATGTCGCATTTGGTTTTAGCGACGTTGCATCGAGCAACGAAAAATACCTCGCTTATATGCACTCATGCCATCACCACGAAGAATTCATTCATCCCAGCGGGGTAGGAATGGAAGCACATTGGCGGCTGTCCACTTTTTCAAAGAGTCCGCTTTTCAACCCAATCGGTTTGCTTGCAACTGGTGACCCTATAGAGATAGCTGGCGAGCCCGCAACCATGATGGCTTCGACCCCGCTCCTTCTCTATCTTTGTATGCATGGCGCAAGTCATGGCTGGTTTCGCTTGAAGTGGTTAGTGGACTTGCCGCAGGTGTTGGAAAGCCGCAACTGGGATTGGCCCCAGGTTATAGCGGAAGCTGAACGCGCCAATTGTTTAAATTCATTGCTACTCGCTATGCAACTGAGCAGCCAATTATTTGGCTATGTTGTGCCCGAACCAGTTGCATGCGCCATCAAAAAGCAACGATTGATTAATTGGCAAATTCAAATGGTTTTGAAAAATCTTGGATCACCGCAAACTTATCAACCAAATGAATCACTTGCGCAAAAGTTTAATCGATATACCCTCTCTGCATCTTTGGGTTTTATCTGGCAAGAATTTAACCTGCATTGGCACTGGAGATTGCATAGTTTGCATCACAAACTTTTTACGCTGCGGCAGCGGATCAAACCCGAACGGGCGCAATAAAAATTATTACGGGGCGATATGTCTTGTATGTGGTTTTCCAATATAAATCTGAGCTTCAATCACCGTCGCATAACTCAATTTCACTTTTAATTCCCGCCGCATTCTTTCGTTCGTCATGCGCCGCGATTCGTCCATGAACGACCACATCGCGGGCGACACTACGCGGTGCACTTCTTCTCGCGGCAGGCGCGGCGGGCGCGGCAGGTTGAACGCATCGGCGACGGCATCGAAGTAGTCGCCCATTTTCATTTCGTCATCATCGACAGCGTGATATACACGGTTGGGTTTGGCATAGCGCAATGCGGCTACGACGATGCGCACCAGGTCGTCGGCGTGGATGTGGTTGGTGTAGCTGTCTTGCTCTTGCACGATAGCGGGTGCGCCGGAGCTGATGCGTTGCAGCGGCAAACGCTCTGCCGCGTAGATGCCGGGCACGCGCAGGATGTTGGCGTTTACTTGATTGCGTTTTGCCCAGTTGCGGATTTGGTTTTCTGCATCGACGCGCAGTTGCGCGCGTGGGGTTTGCGGGTTGAGGGGGCGGGTTTCGCTGACGAGTTCGCCCGCGCAATCGCCATATACGCCGCTGGTGCTGATGTAGAGGAGTTGGGTGGGTGGCGTGGCGCGGGAGAGGGCGGCGAGGAGGTGGCGGGTGCGGAGATCAAAAACTCCCCCCTCTCGACAGTCTTTTTCAATAGAACCAAGCTCGCTCCTTCCCCCTTGCAGGGGGAAGGTTGGGATGGGGGTAGAGTTGTGGAACATTAACGCTTCTACCCCCTCCCTAACCCCCCCCCTGCAAGGGGGAGGGGATAGTGTGGAGGATTTTTGCGAGGCTGCTGGCGGCGCGAAGTGCAGCACCACATCGGCAATGCCCGCGATGCGTTGCAGGCTGCGCCTATCGTCC
Organism: Sideroxydans sp.; assembly: GCA_020053195.1. Lineage (GTDB taxonomy): Bacteria > Pseudomonadota > Gammaproteobacteria > Burkholderiales > Gallionellaceae > Sideroxyarcus. The sequence goes on along the minus strand of JAGVNQ010000174.1, from coordinate 1,521 downwards.
AGATCGCCCATAATCGGTGTGACTCCCAGCGCGCGCAAAGTGTCGCGTTGCGCCGGGTTACGCAGCAGCGCGTACAGGCGGTAGTGGCCTTGCAGCATGGGGATGGTGCGCAACGCGATGTCCCCGCAGCCGATAATGAGCAGTCGTTTCATAGCCGGATTATGCGTTAAGTCAGAATATTCCATTAGCAAAATACTCGTCATTCCGGCGCAGGCCGGAATCCAGTTAATAAAATAATCCCCTGCGAAAGCGGGTCAAAAATTTTGTTTTGTCCGCTTTGCGGAATGTTCTTCTTGCTGGATTCCGGCCTGCGCCGGAATGACGGGATAATGGAATTTTTGGGTTAAAATCGCGCCCCACATTCAAGCGGACATTTGTCATGAGCTTCAAGATCACCCTGCAACCGACCCAACACAGCTTTTCAGCCGAGGCCGACGAAACCATTCTGGATGCGGCGCTGGAGCATGGTTTGGTGTTGCCTTATAGCTGCCGCAACGGCGCTTGCGGTGTGTGCAAGGGCAAGATTCTCGAAGGCACTGTGGATTATGGCAAGTCGCTGCTGTTCATGTTGACCGATGAGGAAAAAGCCAATGGCATGGCCTTGTTCTGCTGCTCCAAACCGTTGAGCGATCTGGTGATCGAGAGCCATGAGGTGACGCGCTCGCAGGATATTCCAGTGAAGATGCTGCCGTGCCGCGTGGAGAAAATGCAAAAAGTGACGGACGATGTGATGGTGCTGTCGCTCAAGCTGCCCGCCAATGAACGGCTGCAATTCCTCGCCGGACAATACATCGACATTCTGCAAAAAGACGACAAGCCGCGCAGCTTCTCGCTGGCCAACGCGCCGCACGACGATGCTTTTCTGGAATTACACATCCGCAATATCCCCGGCGGCAAATTCACCCAACACGTGTTTGGCAGCATGAAAGAGCGCGACATCCTGCGCATCAAAGGTCCGCTAGGCGCGTTTTCTCTGCACGAAGATTCCATCAAACCTATCCTGTTCGTGGCCAGCGGCACGGGCTTCGCACCAGTCAAAGCCATCATCGAACACGCGCTGCATATCGGCATCAAACGCGAGATGGTTTTCTACTGGGGTGTGCGTAAAGAGGCCGATCTGTACATGCTGGACAAGGTCAAATTGTGGGAAACACACGGCATCAAATTTGTGCCCGTGGTTTCGGATGAAGCTTGGAGCGGGCGCACGGGCTTCGTGCATCAGGCGGTGTTGGAAGATTTCGCGGATTTATCCGAGTTTGAAGTGTATGCCTGCGGCGCACCGGTGGTAGTCGAAGCCGCCCACCGCGACTTCACCTCGCAGCGCGGCTTGCCGAACGATGCGTTTTACTCGGATGTATTTACGTTTGTGGCGAAAAGCTGAGAGCAACATCGCGCCAAGCCAATAGATTCGGGCATCTTCATGCAGCGCATGATGTAAATCGCCTATTGACGGGCGTTCCCACGAGGTTGTTGTTTTTGTAGGTGCGAATTCATTCGCCCCCACAAAACCCGCAATTTTTT